>NZ_JBHXWI010000032.1:0-119044 GCF_042671975.1 Rhodococcus sp. NPDC127593
GCCTAGCCCAAACATCTACCTTCACAAAATGATCCGGCTCCGCAAGCTACGCCGGATGCTATCGCCTGCCACTCACCTTCAGCATTTTCCGGTCAGGGATCGGTGCTGCACTCCAAGGACGCACCGTCGACCGGTGCGTGTCGGGAGATGGCCCGCCCGTGCGACACCGTCGCACGGGCGGGCCCGGCATTGCCCAATTCAGGAACGTCGACCTCGCAAACTGGGTAGGGTCCGATTCCATGGCTGACCAGGGGATGATCCGGACCGTGGTGTGGGGCACCGGGAATGTGGGGCGGGCCGCGATCCGCGCAGTCGATGCACACCCCGGACTCGAGCTGACGGCGGTGATCGTCGCCAACCCGGAGAAGGTCGGACGCGATGCCGGCGACCTCGCCCGCCTGGGCCGCTCGCTGGGGGTGGCAGCAACCGACGACACCGACGCCGTGCTCGCGACCGCCCCCGGCGCTGTCGTCTACGCCGCGTCGGGCGACATTCGCCCGGACGATGCGGCGGCGGACATCACCCGCGCACTCTCCGCCGGGGCCGTCGTCGTGACCCCGTCGATCTATGCGCTCTACGACCAGCGCAACGCGCCTGCCGAGTTGCGCGACCCGATCGAGGCGGCCGCGAAGTCCGGCGGCGGCGCCCTGTTCGTGTCGGGCGTCGATCCAGGATGGGGCAACGACATCCTGCCGATCCTGATGACGGGCCTGGCCGGCACGATCGATCAGATCCGTTGCCAGGAGATCTTCGACTACACCACGTACGACCAGCACGATTCCGTGCGCTACCTCGTCGGCATGGGCCAGCCGATGGACTACGAACCGCCGATGGTCGCGGCGACGGTGCCGACGATGGTGTGGGGCGGCCAAGTTCGGCTCATCGCCCGGGCCCTCGGTGTGGGGCTCGACGAGATCCGGGAGACGCTGCTGCGCCGGCCACTGGACGAGACGATCACCACCGACCTCATGGGCGAGTTCGAGGCCGGTACCCAGGGGGCGCTGCGTTTCGAAGTCCAGGGCATCGTGGGCGGCGAGCCTCTGATCGTCATCGAGCACGTCACCCGGATCCACCCGTCGTGCGCGCCGGACTGGCCCGCGCCGCCGGACGGCGGGGACGGCGCGCACAAGGTGATCATCGAGGGCCGGCCGCGCATCGAGGTGAACGTGGAGGCCACCGACGAGGGCGGCAACCGAGCGGCCGGCGGCAATGCCACTGCGGTGGGGCGCCTGGTCAACGCGATCCCGTGGCTGCGGACGGCCGCCCCCGGCCTCTACGACGCACTGGACGTTCCCCTCACCCCCGGTCACGGCAGGCTCGGCTCACCCACTCACATCAGTTAGCCCTTGCGCTAACCATTGCCGCGGTGAATACTTTGCCTTATGGCTCAGTATCCGGAGCAGCTGAACGGCATCTTCCAAGCGCTCGCCGACCCCACCCGGCGGGCCGTGCTGGACCGTCTGAGCCGGGGCCCGGCAACAGTCAGCGAACTGGCGAAACCGTTCGACATGGCCCTGCCCTCCTTCATGAAGCACATCCACTTCCTCGAGGACAGCGGATGGATCCGGACACACAAGGAGGGTCGCGTACGGACGTGCGCGATCGAGAAGGAGCCGTTCACGGCTGTCGAAACGTGGCTCGCGGAGCAACAGGAACTGTGGGAGAGCCGCACCGACAGACTCGAACAATTCGTCACCGAACACACGGTCACGACACACGCAAAGGACACACCGCAATGACCGACACTGCGAGACCCGATCTCGACCTCACGATTTCGCGCATCATCCGGGCGCCCCGGCAGGTCGTATGGCGCGCCTGGACCGACCCCGCCAGCTTCGAGCAATGGTGGGTCCCCGCGCCGTCCCGGTGCCGGGTCGTCGACATGGAACTACGCCCGGGCGGCGCGTTCACGACCCAGATCAGCGAGGGCGGCGGCGAATTCGTGCCACACATCAGTGGCTGCTTCCTCGCCGTCGACGAACTCGAACGAATTGTGTTCACCAACTCTCTGGTCGGTGGCTGGCGACCCGCCGAACAACCGTTCATGACCGCGATCATCACGTTGAACGACCATCCGACGGGCACGGAGTACTTCGCCCACGTGATGCACAAGAACCGCGCCGACCGCGACACCCACGAAGAAATGGGCTTCTACGACGGCTGGGGCACCGTCACCGAGCAGCTCGCCGAACTCGCCGAGCGACAGGCGTAATCGGAGGAGGCCGGCATGCGCAAGATCGTCCTGCAGATGATGACCACACTCAACGGTCGCCTCGACGACCCCGCAGCGTGGGTCCACGACGTCGTCGACGACCAGTACCGCGAGATCGATCGAATCTATTCGACCTACGACACGGTGCTGGTCGGCCGCACCACCTACGAGGAGATGGCCGCGTACTGGCCCCGCGCGTTATCCGAACACGCGGGGACCGAAACCAATCAGGTCATGGCCGAACGGATGAACACCTACCGGAAGCTGGTGTTCTCGCGCTCCGGCGACCACCCGCTGACCGAATGGGCCAACACCGAACAGGTGGTCGTGGCCACGGACGACGAGCTGGCGCGATACCTGGTGGATCTGAAGAGACAGCCGGGCAAAGACATTCACCTGTCCGGTGGATCCTCCTTCGCGCGATCGGTCGTCGCACTGGGGCTGGTGGACGAATTCTACTTCTTCGTCTATCCGGTCGTGTCCCCCGGCGCCACCTGGTTCTCGGAGATATCCGACCAGCGTGGCCTCGAACTAGTGGGCACCGAGTCGTACGGCAACGGGGTGGTCGAAGTGCATTACGTGCCCCGGGAACGCGCGGACGCACCCCGGCCGGAGAGTTTCACCGACCTGCTCGCGTAGCGCGGATCAGCCCACCGTCGCGAACTCCCCTGCCGCGGACCATCGTTGCCGCTCGGCCGCGAACGCGACGGCCTGCTCGGCTCGGAAGTCGCCGATCGATTCGGCGTCGGCCGTGAGGAACTGCTGGTGCTCGGCGAGCGAGAACGTGCCCTCGCTGATCTCGATACCGCCGCCGTGACCGGCTGCGACGTCGGATCGCAGGTCCATCAGCTCGTCCGGTTCGACGGGGTACCAGGAGATCCGGTCGAAGAAGCGCAACAGCCAGGGGGTGCCGTCCTCGAACGGTCCCGACTTCTCGGGATGCCGATGGTTCCACACCTGGGTGGTTCGGCCGACGAACTGGTAGCCCCCCGGACCCTCCATTCCGTAGATGCACAGGTACGCCCCGCCGATACCGACCGCGTTCTCCGGCGTCCACGTGCGGGCCGGGTTGTACTTCGTGGTGACCAGGCGATGCCGCGGGTCCAGTGGTGTCGCGACGGGCGCGCCGAGGTAGACGTCGCCGAGCCCGAGCACCATGTACTCCGCTCCGAATACGGTGTCGAAGACGTCGTCGACGCTGCCGAGCCCGTTCATGCGGCGGATGAACTCGATGTTCCACGGGCACCACGGTGCATCGGAACGGACACCGTGCATGTAGCGCTGGATCGCCTCACGCGTCGAGGGGTCGTCCCACGACAGCGGCATCCGCACCGACCGGCTCGGCACCACGAGTTCGTTCGCCGCGGGCAGCGCGTCCTCCGCCTCGCCGAGCAGCCCCATGAGCTTCGGGATCGGCAGCACGTCGGGGTCGACCCGGACCTGCAGCGAGCGGATGCCCGGTGTCAGGTCGAGGAGCCCGGCCGGTTTCTCGACCTCGAGACGCTGGTGCAACGCGTGGGCGCGGGCCCGCAGTGCGAGGTCGAGGGTCATGTCGCCGTACTCGACCAGGACGTTGTCGTCGCCGGACCGCCGGTACGTCACGGCGGTCTCGCCGTCGCGCCGGGCGATCACGCCGTCGTCTCGGTCACCGGTGGTGGAGAAGACCGTCGAGTGCGCCGCCCGCCGAGCGGGCCCCAGCGCCCGCACGGACGCGGCCCGGTCGGCCCTGATCGGCACGAAGCGCACCGCATCGCCGGGCGCCAGTTGTCCGAGCTTCCAGCGTTCCGCCGCGACGACCGTGACAGGGCACACGAACCCACCGAGGCTCGGACCGTCCGGGCCCAGGAGGATCGGGGTGTCCCCCGTGAAGTCCAGGGCGCCGACCGAATACGCGTTGTCGTGGATGTTGGACGGATGCAGTCCCGCCTCGCCGCCGTCAGTGCGCGCCCAGTCGGGCTTGGGTCCGATCAACCGCACCCCGGTGCGGTCCGAGTTGAAATGCACCTCGTAGTCGGTCCGGTACAGCGTGTCGATGTCGGCGCGGGTGAAGAACTCGGGTGCGCCGTGCGGGCCCTCGGTGACCGCGATCTCCCAGCGACTGCTCAAAGCCGGAACATATTCGGCGGGAACGGCGGCCACGCGGGCGCCGGTGTGCTCGCCGACCGCGAGAACATCTCCCTGCCGCAGCGTGCGGCCCTGATGTCCGCCGAACTTGCCGAGCGTGAACGTCGAGGCGCTGCCGAGGAAGTCGTCGACGTCGAGCCCGCCCTGGACGAGTACGTAGATGCGCAGACCCGGGCCGGCCACCGCGCCGACGTCCAGGACTGCGCCTGCCGGAACCCGCACCGGACGCCACTGCGCCTGCAGCACACCGTCGACGGTGACCGGGGCGGGCGCGCCCGTCACACACACCACCGTGTCCTCGTCGAACTGCAGTGCGGGACCGGACATGGCGCATTCGATTCCGGCGGCGCCCTCGTCGTTGCCGAGTCCGGCGTTGCCGAGCCGGAACGACAGGTCGTCCATCGGCCCCGACGGCGGCACACCGACGTGCCAGTAACCGGTTCGTCCCGGGAAGTCCTGCACCGTCGTGAGCATGCCGGGCCGGTGCACGGTGATCTTGGCGCTCATGCCTGCGCTCCCGTCGGCCGGGTCACGATCATCCGCACCGGGGTGGGCTCGAAACCGTTGCAGGGGTTGTTGATCTGCGGGCAATTGGACACCAGTACCAGAACGTCGCGCTCCGCGCGGAGTGCCAGGCGGCGGCCGGGCGCGGACAGGCCGTCGACGATTCCGAGCGTGCCGTCGGCGTCGACGGGAACGTTCATGAAGAAGTTGATGTTCGACACCAGATCCCGCTTGCCGATCCCCCACCGGGCCCCTTCCGCGAGGAAGTTCTCGACGCAGGCGTGCTGGTGCTTGGTGTGGTGGCCGTACCGCAGGGTGTTCGACTCCTGCGAGCAAGCCCCGCCCACCGTGTCGTGGGAGCCGACCTCGTCGGCGACGAGCGTCATCAGCGCGTCGTGATCGTCGGTGCGGAGGACACTTCCCTCGGTCAGGAACAGATTTCGCTGCGCCGACACCGTCGCGGCGGCCGAGTAGCGGTGCCGGTGATCGTCGGCCGCGTAGATCAGGGTGTCCACCGCCTGATTGCCGCACAGATCGACGATGGTCAGGACGTCACCGGCCACGACGACGGCAGACCAGGGTCCGCGGGCACCGACTTCCTCGTCCAGGATCACCGTTCCCGGTACCAGCGGTGCGGTCTCGATGGTGGTGGTCATGCCTGCTCCCGTCCCTGGCGCTGCGCTGCAGCCCAGACGTCTTCGGTGTTGAGAAAGGCGCGTCGGTACTCCGGGTCGGCGTCGACGGGCTCGGCCACGTCGGCGCCGGTCCAGGCGAGCACTTCGAGCGCGGTCGTGTCGTACGTCGGCGACGGATCGAGGGGGTGCGCCGTGTTGGCGATCAGGACGATCACCGGGAGGTGGATCACGAGGTCGACCGCGGTGTCTGTTCCGGCGGATCCGATGCTGCTCAGCGACCCGTCCTCCCCCACCCGCACCCCGTGGAAGAACGACAGCGACGGCGGGAGGTCGCGCCGCTCGAGTCCATGCTTCGCCGCCGCCACGGTGAAGAGTTCACGGCCGGCCGGGGATGCCGAATGCAGGCTGCCGTCACCGTATTTCGCGGTGTTCGAGGCGAGCGACGTGGTGCCGCAGAGGGCGTCGTGCCGCCCGGACCCGTCGGACACGACCGTCGCGAGCACGCGCCCCTGATCGGAGAGCAGCGGATGTCCCGCCCCAAGGTACGCCTGCCACGGCACCTTCACGGTGTCGGCGACGTTGAGCCGCTCCCACGGCGCGTCCGCCCGGTACAGCAGCAGGTGGGCGCACGCCCGGCCGTCGAGGTCACGCAGTCGCAGTCGTGTGCCACGGCCCAGCACCTTGGTGGTGTACCGGCCACCGGGCACCGTCTCCGCCCACGTGAGCTGTGCCGGATCGACGTCGGACGGTGGAGTGGGCCAGGACGACGCCGGGACCACCGGCATCGAGTCGGTGACCACTCCCGACTGGGCACGCGCGTGTTCCTTCGCGGCGCTGGTGGTCGAGGTGTCCACTGAGGTCATGTCAGGCTCCGATCGTGACGGGGTTGGGGGTCGTGCGGCCGCGTGGGAAGCACGCGATTCCGAGCGCGACCACGGCGGCGACGGTGACGGGGGCTGCCCACCGCAGGAGGGGGTAGTCGCCGCTGGGGTCGAAGATCTCGGCGCGCGGCCAGGACAGGTTGACGACCATCAGCGCGCCGTAGCCGACCGCCAGGATGTTGACGGGCAGTCCGAACCGGCCGAGCGAGAACAGCTTCCGTCCGTCCGCGTCGACCTGCGGTCCCCCGTGCGGCCAGCCCTTCAGCCTGCGCAGCAGGAGCGGCACCGTGACCATCAGGTAGGCGAGGTAGATCAGGATGATGCAGACGCTCGAGAGGGTCGCGAAGATCGCGGAGTTCCCGACGTTGACGGCGAGGATGCCGATGCAGACCAGGCCGATCAGGACGGACGGCGCGATGGGTGTTCCGGTGCGGGTGTTCACCGTCGACAGAATCTGCGAGGCCGGAAGCCGTCCGTCGCGGGCCATCGAGAACACCAGCCTGGACGCCGCCGTCTGAATGGCCAGCGTGCAGACGAACACCGCGATCGCGACGTCGACGAGGAGGAGCGTGCCCCAGGGCGAGCTGAGGATCGACGAGAGCACGTACGGCAGGCCCTCGGCGGCGAGACGCCCGTCGGTCAGGCTCGGCGCGGCCATCAGCGCACCGATGATCATCAGACCGCCACCGAGCGCCGACACGGACAGCGCGAGGCGGATCGTGCGCGGCGCCACCCGGCGCGGGTTCCGCGTCTCCTCGGCGAGTTCGCCCGCGGAACCGAATCCGACCATCACGTACGCCGCCATCAGACCCGACACGATCCACGCCCATCCGTACCCCGGAGACGCTCCGGCCGTGCCCGTGTCGAACACGACCTCCGGTCCACGCCGGGCGTGGGTGAGGAACATGCCGATCACCGCGATGACCCCGACGATCTCGCAGGTCACACCAATGTTGTTGATCCGGGACATCCAGTTGACGCCGATGCAGTTGATGAACGTGGTCAGCACGAGGAGGACGGAGCCCAGCAGCACGGCGTTGGCCGCGCCGCTCGCGGACGTCAGCGTGCTGTCCTCACCGATGATCTGAAATCCGCTCCACACGTTGGGGAGCACGACCTGCAGGGCGATGGCCGCGGCGGACGCCGTCACCATCTGCGCGAGGATCATGAACCATCCGGCGAACCAGCCGACCACCTCACCGCCCATCCGGCGTGACCATTGGTAGATCGCCCCCGAGATGGGGTATCGGGCGGCCAGTTCTGCGAAGTTGAGCGCCACCATGAACTGGCCGACGAACACCACCGGCCACGTCCAGAAGAAGGCGGGTCCGGCGAATCCGAATCCGAGCCCGAAGAGCTGGAAGATGGTGGTGAGGATGGAGACGAACGAGAAGCCGGCGGCGAACGACGCGAATTTGCCCAGGGAACGGTGAAGTTGCTGCTCGTAGCCGAATTCGCCGAGGTCGCCCGTGTCGTCGACGCCGGTTCCGCCGGACGGGCGGGGAGGTGCGGCCGGCGCGGTCAGCGCTTGCGCAGTCCTTGTGGGTGTACTCAAGGGCTTACTCCTTCGGCGAGGGCAATATCTGTCGCTCGATAGTTTTCTCGCGGAAGGGCCTCGATGGGTGACGCCTGCGTATCCAGATCGCGGCCGGCCGTAACAGCATCGTTGCCTACGTTTCGGGCGCATGACGAAACCCTCACGAGGGGTGGAGGCCGTCGATCCCGAGAGCGACCTGACATCATGGAGCGGTGACCACAGGGCCGGGACGACCCCGACTGACCAGTCAGCGCAGACCAGGGCGGACCACTCCCGAGGAGATACTCGACGCCGCCGGGGAGTTGTTCACCACCAAGGGTTTCGCAGCCACCTCGACCCGGCAGATCGCCGAGATGGTCGGTATCCGGCAGGCATCGCTCTACCACCACTTCCCCAACAAGGAGGAGATCCTGGTGGCACTCCTCGAGGAGACGGTGTCCCCCGCGCTCGCCGCCGCGGGGCGGCTCGCCGCCGCCGCCGCGCCCGCCACGGTGCGCCTGCACGCGCTGGCCACCTACGACGTCACCCAACTCACCGCCACCAAATGGAATCTCGGTGCGCTGTACCTCCTTCCGGAACTGCTGACCGATCGATTCGAGCCGTTCCGCGCCCAGCGCACCCGGCTGCGCCGGCACTACCGACAGCTCGCGGACCAGGCCCGCACGGAAATCACCGACGATGCCGGCGACACCTCCCCCGCCCTGACCGACCTGCCGTTCCGAATCGTCGAGAGCGCCATCGCAACCCGCGCCGACATCGAACGCGGACTGCTTCCCGGGCCTGAGAACGAGGGCGCCGCCGGACTCCTCGCCGACGCCTGCCTCCGCGCCCTCGGATGGACGAAGCCGATAGACGAAATCCGGGCGAAGTCGCGGGCACTCCTCGCCGGGACGGCGGGCGGAACACCCCTTCGCCTCTAGCCGTGCACGTCGTTCCCGTGAGTTAAAGTCTGGCGAACGCTTATCACTGGGGGGTTATCTTGAGCGATGTCTTTGCCGTCACGGACGGCATCAGGAATTACGGCGCCACCGCTGCGCAGGCCGCCGAACAGATCAGCAGCGCCGCCGCACTCGATCTCGGCGCGAATCTCGCGGCGCTCGCGCCCGTGTTCGGCCCGATCGGCGCGGACTTTCTCGCGTCCTTCGCCGCCGCACAGGCGAATCACGCCAGGTCGGTCGCCGAACTCGCATCTCACTATGCGCAGACCGCCATCGCGGCCCATGCCACCGCCGATTCCTACGACTCCGTCGACGGCGCCAACGGCGCCGCGCTCGGTGCCGTCGGCGACGGAATCGGAGGCCTCGCATGACGTCTCCCGAACCCACCGGGCATCCTGTGGAGCACGGATCGATCCTCGACCTGATCCAGGGGACGCCCGTCGGCGACGCCCTCGCCACACCACTGCCGAGCACTCCGCTCGAGGCGCTGCAGAACTCTCCGCTCGGTCCGTTCCTCGATACGCCGCTGGGTGACCTGCCGCCGTTGCCGGCCCTCCCGCCGCTGCCGCCGAACCCGGTCGAGGCGCTGCTGCAGGGGCACGGGCTGCCCGGACTGCCGGGTGTCGACGAGTTGCTCGAGCCGCTCACCGATCTCGCCGGGAGTTTCGGCACCGGCACGTTCGGCTCGTTCGATCCGACGTCGCTGCTCGACATGTCCTCGGGCATGATCGACCAGGCGATGTCGATGAGCATGTCGGGGCTGAAGGTGCTCGACCAGATCTGGCAGAGCCAGGCAGCACAGGCGGCGCAGTCGCAGGGCCTGCAGGCTCAGTCGAGCGGCACGGAACTGAGCGAACGCGGCACGGAGATCTCGACTACCACTCAGACCGCCGCCGCGTCCGTGGCGCGGGGCAACGCGAACCTGATGACGATCTCGGAGTCGTTCGCGGCCACCGCGGTCGCCGCCGCGCCGATGGTGATGACGCCGCCCGGGCAGGCGATGCTTCTCGCGTCCGCTGCCGAGCACCTCGAGGCGGCCATCGGGGTCGTCACGCAGACGCGCACCGAACTCAACGAGCAGACCCTCACGATGAACGGTCTGGCCGCGCCGGTTCCGGTACCGCCGCCCCCGGCGCCCGGAGCCGTGGCGGGGGCCGCACCGACGTCACCGTTCGCCATCGCGTCCACCGTGATCGAGGGCGTGGGCAAGCCGATGATCTCCACCGTCACAGACAGTGTCGGCGACCTGGTGTCGGCGAGCACTCAGGCGGCAAGTGTTTCCGCGTCCGGCCTGCCCGCCGACGCCGTGTCGGCGAAATCCGCCGTCACCCCCGTACACGGGGCAGCGGGCGGAGTTCCCGGCGCGGTGGGCATCACCGGCGGCGCAGGCATCGGCATGTACGGCGGCGGCGCGGGCGGAAGCACTTCCGCGGGTAGCGGTTCCGTACCCCGCGGAACGGTCACCGGGCCGGTTGTGCCCCCGGCTGCACCGGGGACCACTCCGACACCCGGCGCCGCTCCGGCCGCCGCCTCGTCCCCTCTCGCACCCGGCGGAGCCATGGGCGGGATGGGCGGGATGGGCGGCGCCGGGATGGCGGGCGCCGGGCGTGGGGGCGACGACCAGCTGAGCGGCCGGTCCACACCGAGCTACCTCGTCAACGCCGGAGAGAACAACGCGTTCGTCGGCGACCTGCCGATGGTCGCGCCCGCCGTGATCGGCGGCGAGGATCTCGACGACACTCCGTTCGGCGACCCGAGCTGATCGCTCAGTCGAGGAGCGCTGCCACCTCGTGATCGGTGAGAGTGGTGGTGGGCACGCGGCCTTCCGAACGCACCAGTTCCACAGCCCGGAACAGGGGGCGTTCGGGAAGGGCCGCGCCCCGCGCTTCCGCACGTAGCTGCTCGATGAGCACCGACGCGATCGCGGCAGCCGGCACCAGTTCGCTCGTCGTCAAGGCGTCGGCCAACCTGCGGAGCCCGAGGATCTCGAGTTCACGACCGCCGTCGGTCGTGTAGAGGGCGAGCGGAATCGCGAGGCTCCCGTCGGGGTCCGTGATTCGGACACTCACCTCGCTGACCCGAGCCGAACGGACCACCAGTTCCGCCGCGACCGCCCTCGTGACGTCGACGTGCCGGCTGCGCAGTCCCCCCGTCGACCGGATTCGCCCGGTCTGCAGTGTGACGCGACGCCGCAACGTGAGGAGAGCGGATGCGGCGGTCGGGACCGCGATCACGGCCCCGACCACCACACCGACCCACACGGACCCGAAGAACCCGACGATGACGCCGACCGCCACACCGATCAGCACGGCGAGCGCCGCGACCCGCTTGAGCCGCGGTGCGATCAACTCGATCGGAACGAGGTCGAGTGACACCGGTGCGGTGTCGTCACGCGCCAAGGATGGCTCCGACGCGTGCGACGACATCCGCCGACGAGACCGATTCCTGGTCTCCGGTGGCGAGATTCTTGATTCCCACCGTCCCGTCGGCGATGTCGCGGTCGCCGAGCACGAGCGCCAGCGCGGCGCCGGATCGGTCGGCGGCCTTCATCGCACCCTTCACCCCGCGGTTGCCGTACGCGAGATCGACTCGAATCCCCTGGGCGCGCAACTGCTGAGCGATCACCACCAGCTTCGCCTTCGCCTCCTCGCCCAGCGGAACGCCGAAGACCTCACAGCGCGCGGTCGAGCCTGCGGTCTTGCCCTCGGCAGCGAGCGCCAGGACGGTGCGATCGACGCCGAGCCCGAAACCGATGCCGGACAACGGCTGCCCGCCGAGCTGCTCCATCAGACCGTCGTACCGTCCGCCGCCACCGATACCCGACTGCGCACCGAGACCGTCGTGGACGAATTCGAACGTCGTCTTCGTGTAGTAGTCGAGGCCGCGGACCATCCGCGGGTTCACCACGTACGGCACACCCAGCGCGTCGAGGTGCGCGAGCACCCCGTCGAAGTGCGCCTTCGCCGTGTCCGAGAGGTGATCGAGCATGAGCGGTGCGTCCGCCGTCATCTCACGCACCTCTTTGCGCTTGTCGTCGAGCACGCGCAGCGGGTTGATCTCCGCCCGTCGACGCGTCTCCTCGTCGAGGGGAAGGGCGAACAGGAACTCCTGCAACCGTTCCCGGTACTGCGGCCGGCACGTGTCGTCACCGAGGGACGTGATCTCCAACCGGAACCCGTCGAGGCCGAGGCCGCGGAAACCGGCGTCGGCGACAGCGATGACCTCGGCGTCGAGAGCGGGGTCGTCGACTCCGATGGCCTCCACCCCGACCTGCTGCAGCTGGCGGTAACGACCGGCCTGCGGACGCTCGTAACGGAAGAACGGTCCGGCGTAGCTCAGCTTCACCGGCAACTGGCCGCGGTCCAGACCGTGTTCGATCACGGCCCGCATGACGCCCGCCGTGCCCTCGGGCCGCAGGGTCACCGAACGGTCACCCCGGTCGGTGAACGTGTACATCTCCTTGCTGACGACGTCGGTGGACTCGCCGACGCCGCGGGCGAACAGCCCGGTGTCCTCGAAGATGGGAAGTTCGATGTGGCCGTACCCGGCCAGTCGCGCAGCGCGCGTGAGTCCGTCACGGACCGCGACGAACTCGGACGACTGCGGCGGGACGTAATCGGGGACGCCCTTGGGGGCGGAGAAGGTGCTGACTTTGCTCACTGTCGTTACTTTCCTTATTTCGATCCCGAGAGTCCAACGAGAAACGGGTTCGACCCACGTTCGGCGCCGACGGTGCTCGACCCGCCGTGCCCGGGGAGAACCGCCGTATCGTCGGCGAGGATCAGAAGCTTGTCGGCGATGGATTGCAGCAACTGTTCGTGGTTGCCGCCGGGCAGGTCGCTGCGACCGATCGACCCCTGGAACAGGGTGTCACCGGTGAGCGCGATCTCGACGGGCCCGTTCTCGGTGGCGACCCGGGTCCGGAAGACCACGGACCCCTGTGTGTGCCCCGGGGTGTGGTCGACGGCGAACGACATCCCGGCCTGCTCGATCACGTCGCCGTCGGCCAGCGCAATCACCTCGCCGGGCTCGACGAACGTCATGCCCTCGATGAACGGCTTCATCGTCGGGCCGATGCCGCGGCCGGGGTCCGACAGCATGTACCGGTCCTCGGGATGGATGTACGCGGGGATCCCGAACTTCTCGCAGACGCCATAGGCGTTCCAGACGTGGTCGAGGTGACCGTGTGTCAGGAGCACCGCGGTCGGCGTGAGATTCGACTGGTCCAGGAACTCGAACAGCGGTTCGGCGGCGTCCTGTCCTGGGTCGACGACGATGCATTCCTGGGCATCGTCCTGCGCGAGGATGTAGCAGTTGGTCTGAAACATCCCGGCCGGGAATCCTGTGACGAGCACCTGTGCGGCTCCTGTTCGAGTGGACATTGCAGTCGCTACAGCCTAAGCCGCCGCCCCGCCAGGATGTTCTCAGGTTCGGATGGCAGACTCTGGAGGTCGTGTGCCGGGGGTAGTTCGCACCGACCAACTGCTATATCGACCGACTGCCAGACAGACCGATACGGGAGGACCACCGCAGTGCCGAGCAACGAGCAGCGCCGGGAAGCAGCCAAACGAAAGCTCGAGCGTCAGCTCGAACGCCGCGCCGACAGAGCACGCAAGCGTAAGCAGTTGACCATCGCCGGCTCGGTGCTCGGTGTCGTGCTCGTGGTGGCCGCGGGCGCCGTCGTCTTCGCCCTCACCAGCGGCGACGACGACTCGACGGAAGCGTCGGCGGCCGAGTCGGTGTCGGCGTCGCCGCAGTCGCCCGGCGTGATGCCGGCGGGGCGGTCCGAACCGCTGCCCGAGAAGGTGTCCTGCACGTACACACCCGACAATCAGCCGCCCGCGAAGCAGGTGAACCCGCCGCGCACCGACGACATCGACACCACACTCCAGGAAGTCAGCGTCAGCATGCAGACGACGCAGGGCAACATCGGCCTGGTCCTGGACAACGCCGACTCCCCGTGCACCGTCAACAACTTCCTGAGCCTGGCGAGCCAGAACTACTTCGACAACACCCCGTGCCACCGGCTCGTCACGTCCGAGGGACTGAAGGTCCTGCAGTGCGGTGACCCCACGGGCGCAGGCACCGGCGGCCCGGGCTACGGCTTCGCCAACGAATTCCCCACCGACCAGTACGAGGCGTCGGACCAGTCCCTCCAGGTGCCGGTGACGTACCCGCGCGGCACCATCGCGATGGCCAACAGCGGTCAGCCCGACAGCAACGGCAGCCAGTTCTTCCTCGTCTACGCCGATTCGCAGCTGCCCCCGCAGTACACCGCGTTCGGGAAGGTCGACGAGACGGGTCTGGCGACCATCGAGAAGGTGGCGGCGGCCGGTGACGACGGATCGATGCAAGCCGGCGGTGGCAAGCCCAACCTGCCGATCGACATCACGTCCGTCCGGATGGACTGAGGTCTCATGTGAGGATGGACCGATGAAACGCACCTCGATCCTCGTCGCAGGCGTGAGCCTCGCGGTCCTCCTCGCCGGTTGTTCGGATTCGTCCGACTCCGGCGGCTCGTCGACCGGCACCTCGTCGAAGGCGGCCCCCACGAGCGCGGCGGAACAGTCGCTCGATCTGTCCAGGTTCGGCACGCTGCCCGCGGTCCCGCCGCCCGCGGGGGCCACCGTGGACTGCACGTACCCGGCAGGGCAGCCGGCTGCCAAGGACGTCACCCCGCCGCCCACGTCCGGTGTGTCCACCGAGGGCACCGTCCCGGTCGACCTCCAGACGAGCGCGGGACCGATCGGCCTCGTCCTCGACCGCGCCGAGGCCCCGTGCACGGTCAACAGCTTCACGAGCCTGGCCCAGCAGGGCTACTTCGACGACACACCCTGCCACCGGCTGACGACGGAGCTGGGACTGCAGGTCCTGCAGTGCGGCGACCCCAGCGGGAAGGGCACCGGCGGACCGGGCTACGGCTTCACCACCGAGTACCCGGAGACGGCGTTCGCGCCGAACGATCCGGCACTCGCGAATCCGGTGGTCTACCCCCGCGGCACGGTCGCGATGGCGAACAGCGGGACACCCGGCAGCAACGGCAGCCAGTTCTTCCTCGTCTACGCCGACTCGGTGCTCCCGCCCAACTACACCGTGTTCGGGTCGATCTCCGACGAGGGTCTCGCGACCGTCGAGAAGATCGCGGCGGACGGCGACGACGGATCCATGTCCGCAGGCGGCGGCAAGCCCAACACCCCGGTCCAGATCGAGACCGCGAAGGTCGGCTGACCCACTCCCCCGGCTACACGAACGGGACGGTCGTTCGATCAGATCGAACGACCGTCCCGTTCGTCGTTGCTACGCGGCGGACGTCACCCGGTACACGTCGTACACGCCCTCGACGTTGCGGACCACGTTCAGCACGTGCCCGAGGTGCTTCGGGTCGCCCATCTCGAACGTGAACTTACTGATCGCCACCCGGTCGCCGGACGTCGTCACGGACGCCGACAGGATGTTGACCTTCTCGTCGGCGAGCGCCTTCGTCACGTCCGACAGCAGCCGGTGCCGATCGAGCGCCTCGATCTGGATGGCCACCAGGAACACCGACGACGGCGACGGCGCCCACTTGACCTCGATGATGCGCTCGGACTGCTCCTGCAGGGAGCCCGCGTTGGTGCAGTCGGTGCGGTGGACGCTGACCGCGCCGCCCCGGGTCACGAAGCCCATGATCTCGTCGCCGGGAACGGGCGTGCAGCACTTGGCCAGCTTGGCGACCGTGCCCTCCGCACCGGGAACCAGCACGCCCGCGTCGCCGGTGCTCCGCGGCCGCATCGGCATCGTGGACGGAGTCGACCGTTCGGCCAGCTCCTCCTCGACGTCGCCGACACCACCCAGATGGGCCACCAGACGCTGGACGACGTGCTGCGCCGACACATGGCTCTCACCGACAGCCGTGTACAGCATCGAGACGTCGGTGTAATGCAGTTCGTGCGCGATGGACGCCATCGATTCGGCGTTCATCAGGCGCTGCAGCGGCAGGCCGACCCGCCGCACCTCCTTCGCGATGGCGTCCTTGCCCGCCTCGAGCGCCTCCTCACGGCGTTCCTTGGCGAACCACTGCCTGATCTTCG
This sequence comes from Rhodococcus sp. NPDC127593, assembly GCF_042671975.1. Classification (NCBI taxonomy): domain Bacteria; kingdom Bacillati; phylum Actinomycetota; class Actinomycetes; order Mycobacteriales; family Nocardiaceae; genus Rhodococcus; species Rhodococcus sp. NPDC127593. The sequence continues at coordinate 15,902 of NZ_JBHXWI010000032.1, forward strand.
TCTTGGCGCGCGGGGAAACGACGAATGTCTGCCAGTCGCGGCTCGGGCCTGCGTTGACGGCCTTGGAGGTGAAGACCTCCACCACCTCACCGTTGTCGAGCTTGCGCTCGAGCGCCACCAGCCTGCCGTTCACCCGGGCACCGATACACCGGTGCCCGACCTCCGTGTGCACCGCGTACGCGAAGTCGACGGGCGTCGACCCGGCGGGCAGCGTCACCACGTCGCCCTTGGGTGTGAAGACGAAGATCTCCTTGACCGCGAGGTCGTAGCGGAGCGACTCCAGGAACTCCCCCGGATCGGCGGCCTCACGCTGCCAGTCGAGGAGCTGACGCATCCACGCCATGTCGTCGACCTCGGCGACGTCGCCGGAGTGCCTGCCCTTGGTCTCCTTGTACCGCCAGTGCGCGGCGATACCGAACTCGGCGGTCCGGTGCATGTCGTGGGTGCGGATCTGCACCTCGAGGGGTTTGCCCTCGGGTCCGACCACGGTGGTGTGCAGCGACTGGTAGACGCCGTAGCGCGGCTGCGCGATGTAGTCCTTGAACCGGCCCGCCATCGGCTGCCACAGCGAGTGGACGACGCCGACGGCCGCGTAGCAGTCGCGGACCTCGTCGCACAGGATCCGCACGCCGACCAGGTCGTGGATGTCGTCGAAGTCGCGGCCCTTGACGATCATCTTCTGGTAGATCGACCAGTAGTGCTTGGGCCTGCCCTCGACGACGGCGTTGATGCGCGACGCCGTCAGGGTCGCGTTGATTTCGGCACGCACCTTCGCGAGGTAGGTGTCGCGGGACGGCGCCCGGTCGGCGACGAGCCGCACGATCTCGTCGTACTTCTTGGGATGCAGGATTGCGAACGACAGGTCCTCGAGTTCCCACTTCACGGTCGCCATTCCCAGCCGGTGGGCCAGTGGCGCGATCACCTCGAGGGTTTCGCGGGCCTTGCGGGCCTGCTTCTCGGGCGGCAGGAACCGCATGGTCCGCATGTTGTGGAGCCGGTCGGCCACCTTGATCACCAGCACGCGGGGATCGCGGGCCATCGCGATGATCATCTTGCGGATGGTCTCGCCCTCGGCGGCGTTGCCGAGCACCACCTTGTCGAGTTTGGTGACGCCGTCGACGAGGTGGGCGACCTCTTCGCCGAAATCGTCGGTCAACTGCTCGAGGGAGTACCCGGTGTCTTCGACGGTGTCGTGGAGCAGGGCCGCGACCAGCGTGGTCGTGTCCATTCCCAGTTCGGCGAGGATGCTGGCGACGGCGAGCGGATGCGTGATGTACGGATCGCCCGACTTGCGGCGCTGGCTCGCGTGCCGCTCCTCCGCGACGTCGTAGGCGCGCTGCAGCAGCGCCAGGTCCGCCTTGGGATAGAGCTCGCGATGCAGGCTGACGAGGGGTTCGAGAACCGGCCGGATGGTCGTGTTCCGCTGACCCGTGATGCGGCGGGCGAGTCGCGCTCGTACCCGGCGCGATGCGGACGCCGGAACGGCGAATCCCTGTGCTCCACGGTTGTTACCGGAAGCCGGGTTCGCTGCAGGTGACTCGGCATCGGATTGCGCAGACGAGGTTGATCCCGTGTTCTGCGACCGATCAAGATTCGAAGTCATGCCGTCACCTCCTACCACTGAAATGGCTCGGGCCGTGCGGCCCTGGTTGGTCTCGGGCATGCGCCCCGGTGGCCGTGACGACCACCAGGCACAACTTTAGTACTCAGACCGTGACGAGGGACGTGAGCGGGTACTTTCCGAGCCGCTCCCGGCCGCCCAGCGCGGCGATCTCCAGGACCACGGCGACACCGATCACCCGGGCACCTGCGGATTCCACCAATCGCGCCGTGGCGTCGAGGGTTCCGCCGGTGGCCAGGACGTCGTCGACGACAAGCACGGAGCGCCCGTCCAGACCGATCGATCCGGCCGGAATCTCCAGCGTGGCCGATCCGTATTCGAGGGTGTACGACTGCGACAGCACCGGCGGCGGCAGTTTGCCCGACTTTCGCACGGCCACCACACCGGAGCCCAGTTCCCGGGCGACACCGCCGCCGAGGAGGAATCCCCGCGCGTCGACGGCGGCGATCACGTCCGCCTCCGGGGCGGAGGCGGCGAGCGCGTCGACGACGACACGGAAACCGTCCGCGTCGGAGAAGACCGGCGTCAGGTCGGCGAACCGCACCCCGGGTTGCGGAAAGTCGTCGGCCCACCGGGTGAGCCGGGTGACGGCCTCACGGGCCGGAGAATGGTCGATCACCTGCGCAGAACCCACCTGTCCATGTTCCAGCCGGCGCCCGAGCGCGTCAGATTGACTGCTCCCGCTTGCAAACCTGCTGCGAATGCGACGGTCCGCGGCTGGTCGAACAGCGGCACCGTGGGCACGTCCGACCACAGGATGCTCTCCGCCTCCGTCGACAACGACAGCTGGGTGGCGGTCGAACTGTCGACCGCGAGTTGATCGACGATCTGGTCGACGCGGCCGTTGCTGTAGTCCCCGAAGTTCGATCGGATTCCGCTGCGGAGGGCGAACATCGCGGTGGTGGCCGCCGCGGTGCCCGCGGCGCCGGGAGCCGACGCCGTGCCCGCGAGGACCACGTCCACCTGCCCGTCGCGCAGCATGGACGGCGTGAACTCGGGCGAGGCGACATCCTGCACGGTGATACCGGCCGGGGCACACGCCGCCGCCACGGCGGCCACGATCTCGGCGCGGCGCGGATTCGGACCGAGATATCCGACACGAACGGTCGCCGACGTGTTGCCGGTGTCGGCCAGTGCGTCCGTCGCCGCCGCCGTGTCCGCCGTCTCGTACCGTCCACCGACGGCACCGGCCACCGACTGGTGAACGAGACTGTCGGGGGCCGTGACCCGCGTGTCGACCGGGCCCTCGGGCGCGGATCCGGCCGCGTCCGACTCCGTGGCGATCCCGAACTTCGACGCCAGTTCCTCCCGCGGCAGGCACGCCGCGAACGCCCGCCGTCCGGCTGCGTTCTCGAACAGGCCCGAGGTGGACAGGACGAACTGCTCGACGCTGCGCGACGGCACCTCCGTCACGTCGAACCCGCCGAGGTCCAGATCGGGCGCCGATCCGGCGGCGACGTCGACGACCTCGACCGAACCGTCACCGATCCGCGCGCTCACGTCGGAAGATTTGGGCCACACCACGATCCGGGACGTGGCCGGACGGTTCCCCCACCAGCGATCGTTGGCCACCAGCACGAGGCCCTCGTCCTCGGAGAACGATTCGACCTTGTAGGGGCCGGACGCGGGGAACTTGGCGAGGTCGAGGTCACCGGGTGCCATCGTCCATCCGTCGTTCCAGAAGCCCGCAACGCGCGTGAGCGCATCCGCGTCCGAATTCTGCACGGCGGCCACGACGTCGGGCACGCCGGCAGCGCTGGCGACCACGTGCGCCGGCATCATCGACGTCGCGCCGAACAGCGACTTCCAGTCGGTGAAATTCCGTCCCGCCTTGAACGTGACGACGGCATCCTTCGCGCCCGTCTGGCAGTCGATCCGGTCGATGTCCGAGTAGCCGGCCGTGCTCGCCGCATCGAACATCGGGAAACGGCCACTGTTCGCCGCCCACGTCAGCACCAGATCGTCGCACGACATCGGCACGCCGTCGGAGTAGACGGAGTTGGGATTGAGCTTGTACTGGATCGTCAGGGCGTCCCCTGGCATCGCGTTGGCGGTGCCGATGTCCGTGTCGGACACCGGTCCGCCTTCCGGCCCCGTGTAGTTGAACCCGGGCAGCACCCGCGCGAACGCCTGACGCGCCCCCGACACCGCACCCGCGACGCTGTTGGCGTTGTAGGTGGTGACGGTGTTGTCGATGGCGTAGCCGATCGACGGGATCTGCTCACCCTCCTCGGAACATCCGACGAGCGTGCCGGCGAGGACCACGGTCGTCAGGATGCCGGCACCCGACACGGCCGTGATCCGGCCGAATCGGGTGCGCGCACCGCGTCGGGTGCTGTGCGATGCGGGCATGTCAGTGCCTCTTCTTGTTGCGCTTCCCGGTGGGACGTGAGCCCGGAGTGGGTGCGGTCGCCGCCGACCGACGGCGCGGGACGGCGGCGTCCGTCGTGGACGCTGCGACCTCGGCAGCCGGGGTGCCGGCCTTCTGCGCACCGCCCTGTGCCAGGGTCGCTCGGCGAGCGAGGACCTTGCGCGTGTGCGCGGCCACCGGACCCCACCGCTCCTTCAGCGTCACGAGCAGGGGTGTCGCGAAGAAGATCGACGAGTAGGCGCCGACGATGATGCCGACGAGCTGCACAAGCGCCAGGTCCTTCAGCGTTCCGACACCGAGCATCCAGACGGCGACCACCATCAGCGCGAGCACCGGCAACACGCTGATCAGGGTGGTGTTGATGGACCGCATCAGGGTCTGGTTGATCGCCAGGTTCGCCTGCTCGGCGTAGGTGCGACGGGTCAGGTGCAGAATCCCGCGCGTGTTCTCCTCGACCTTGTCGAACACCACCACCGAGTCGTAGAGCGAGAAACCGAGAATCGTCAGCAGTCCGATGACGGTCGCCGGGGTTACCTCGAAGCCGACCAGCGAATACACACCGGCGGTGACGGCGATGTCGAAGAACAGCGCGACGATCGCGGCGATCGCCATGTCGCGCTCGAACCGGACGCCGATGTACACGCTCACGATCACCAGGAACACAAGCAGCGCGATCAGCGCCTTCTGGGTGATCTGCCCGCCCCACGTCTCGCTGACGTCGGCCACGCTGATCACGTTTTTGCTGACGTTGCCGTCACTGTCCTTCGGCTGGAACTCGTCGTACAACGCGTCCTGCAGCGTCACCACCTGGGCCGCGTCGAGTGCCTCGGAGCGGATCTGCACGGTCGCGCTCGAACCCGAGCCCACCGTCTGCACCGAGACGGGGTCCATGCCCAGCGCCTGGGAGTAGACGTCCTCCACCTGCGAGGTCTCCACCCCGCCGCCGGCGGGGAACTGGATCCGCGATCCACCCTCGAAGTCGATGCCGAGGGTGAACCCGCGGACGAGGATGCTCAGCAACGAGATCAGCACGATCGTGCCGGTCAGGATGTAATAGAAGCGGCGGCGCCCGATGATCTCGAAGGCGCCGGTTCCGGTGTACAGGCGGGACAGCAGGCTGTGCTGGGGCATCGACGCCTGGTTGACGCCCGAATCGGACAGCGAAGACTCGGGGTCCGCCTGCGACGCAGACTGGGACTTGGTCGATTCGCTCATACTCGTGACTCCTTCGCCGACGCTGCGGCAGCCTTGCGTTCCTTGGCGATCTGCTGCACGGCACCCAGCCCGTTGACACCGGGCTTCGACCAGAACGGCGACTTCGAGGCCAGGTGGACCAGCGGCCACGTCACCAGGAACACCACGACGACATCGAGGATGGTGGTCAGGCCGAGGGTGAATGCGAACCCACGCACCTGGCCGACCGCGAGGATGTACAGCACCGCCGCGGCGATGAAGCTGACCGCGTTACCGGACAGGATGGTCCGGCGCGCACGGGCCCAGCCGCGCGGAACCGCGGACCGGAAACTGCGTCCCTCTCTCATCTCGTCCTTGATTCTCTCGAAGAACACCACGAACGAGTCGGCGGTCATACCGATACCGATGATCAGACCGGCGATGCCCGCGAGGTCGAGGGTGAAATTGATGTACCGGCCGAGCAGCACCATGATCGCGTAGACCATCACCCCGGACAGCACCAGCGACAGCGCCGTGAGCACTCCGAGCATGCGGTAGTAGAGCAGGCAGTAGAGCAGCACCAGGACCAGACCCACCAGACCGGCGATGAGACCGGCCTGCAGCGAGGCGAGACCCAGCGTCGCCGACACGGTCTCCGCCTCCGACGCCGCGAACGAGAGCGGCAGCGAGCCGTATTTCAGGGTGTTCGCCAGTTCCTTCGCGCTGTCCGCGGTGAACGAGCCGGTGATCGATGTCGAGCTGCCTGCCGGCGTCGCACCCTGCACGACCGGTGCGCTCACCACCTTGGAGTCGAGCGTGAACGCGGCCTGCTTGCCGATGTTCTGCGACGTGAATGTGGCCCAGGTGTTGCTGCCCTCGGACTTGAACGTCAGGCTCACTTCGTGCCGCGACTGCTGGGAGTTGTAGCCGGACGTCGCGTCGGCGATCTCCTGTCCGTCGATGATCGCCGGTTCGAGGAGGTACACGGCCTGACCGTCGGTGGAGCACGCGACGAGCGGCAGGGCCGGGTCGTCGTTGCCGCGCAGCGGGTCGGGCACCCCGCAGTCGAGCGTCGCCATCGCCTGCTGCTGCACGGCCGGGTCGGTGCTCTGACGCGTGGCCCGCGCTGCCGCGATCTCGTCGGCCGCCTCACCGGTCTCGGTGCCGGATGCGTCGGCGGGCGCCGGCTCCGCCGTCGGGGCCGGCTCGGGAGAGGTGGACGGATCCTGAGCCGGGAACGGCCGGTTCTGGGGCGCGGGAGTCTGGGCCGGCGTCTCACCGGCGGCGGGTGCCTGCGTGCCGGCAGCGGCCGCCGCCTGGGACGTCTGGACGGGACGGACGTACAACCGCGCCGTCTGGCCGAGCGAACGCGCCTGTGCGCTGTCGTCGCCGGGGACGGTGATCACGAGGTTGTCGCCGTCGATGACCACCTCGGAGCCGGACACGCCGAGTCCGTTCACACGGGTCTCGATGATCTCCTGGGCCTGCCGCAGGCTGTCCGGCGTCGGCTTGCTGCCGTCCGGGGTGCGTGCGGTGAGGGTGACTCGGGTCCCACCTTGCAGGTCGATGCCCAGCTTGGGTGTCGCGGACTTGTCGCCGGTGAAGAACACCAGGGCATACAGAACCGCCACGAGCACCGCGAAAACGGTGAGGTAGCGGACGGGATGCACCGATCCTGTGGAAGGTGCCACGATCTCTATGTCTCCTCAGTACGTGCAGTTCGGGTGGGAACGTTCACAGCACACCGGACCGGCAGACGCAGGGCTGTGCCCCGGTTGCCGCGCCCGCGGCGCCTGCGACGCGACGGCTGCGCGGTTACGCCGCGGAAGCGTCGATCAATCCTTGTTCAGCCGCGGCGTGGTGTCGCCGCCGTTCTCACGATCCTCGCGCACGATGTCGGTGGCGGGGGCCTCGGCGTCGATCGACTCGTGGTCGATGGAACCGTCACCCTGCAGCGGGGCGTCGACGATCTGCTCGCGAATGACGAGACGCGACCACGTGGTGACCACGCCGGGAGCGATCTCGAGCTCGATCGTCTCGTCGCCGAGTGCGACGACGGTGCCGTGCAGACCGGCCGTCGTGAGGATGCGGTCGCCGACCGAGAGCGAGTCCTGCAGAGCGGTCACCTTGGCCGCCTCCTTCTTCTGTCGGCGGATCCCCAGGAACATGGGGACGAGCAGCGCCAGAATCAGGAGCGGGAAGAGAAAATCCATCTGTAAGTCAACCTCGAGGTATGTCGCACGGTCCGAAGCACTGGTCCCGGTTGGACCGATGCAATACACCAGTGTGCCATCACCGGCCCGGACACCGGTTCGGTCGGCATGAGGCGGGCGTTTCTCCGGGGGTAGATCAGGGGCCTTGCGGATCGAACAGGGAGGCCTGCGGCTCGTTGACGCGGACCTCGATTCCGCCGGTCACAGCGTCGGGCGGCGGGGTGAGGCCCAGTTGCGTCCACGCGGCGGCCGTGGCGACACGGCCGCGGGGTGTCCGGGCGATCATTCCGGCGCGGACGAGGAAGGGCTCACAGACCTCCTCGACGGTGGCGGGCTCCTCACCCACCGCGACGGCCAGGGTGGACACCCCGACGGGGCCGCCGCCGAAGCTGCGCACGAGGGCACTGAGAACGGACCGGTCGAGGCGGTCGAGACCCAGCTGGTCGACGTCGTAGACGGCGAGGGCCGCGTGGGCGATCTCGCGGGTGACGACGCCGTCCGCCCGGACCTCGGCGTAATCGCGGACACGGCGGAGGAGACGGTTCGCGATGCGGGGGGTGCCCCGGGACCGGCTCGCGATCTCGGCGCCCGCATCCTCGCCGATTTGCACCCCGAGAATGCCTGCCGATCGCATGAGGATCTGCTGCAGTTCCGCGGGTTCGTAGAAGTCCATGTGGGCGGTGAACCCGAACCGGTCGCGCAGCGGCCCGGTGAGCGCCCCCGAGCGGGTAGTGGCCCCGACCAGGGTGAACGGCGCGACCTCGAGGGGAATGGACGTGGCGCCGGGGCCCTTGCCGACCACGACGTCGACCCGGAAGTCCTCCATCGCGAGGTAGAGCATCTCTTCGGCCGGCCGGGCGATGCGGTGGATCTCGTCGATGAACAGCACGTCGCCTTCGACGAGATTGCTCAGCATGGCGGCTAGGTCGCCGGCCCGTTCCAGCGCCGGACCCGAGGTCAGCCTCAGCGAGGAGCCCAGTTCGGCGGCGATGATCATCGCCATGCTGGTCTTCCCCAGCCCGGGCGGACCCGAGAGAAGGATGTGGTCGGGGGTGCCGCCGCGCATCTTGGCGCCGGTCAGGACGAGCTGCAACTGCTCCCGGACCCGCGGTTGCCCTATGAAGTCGTGGAGGTTCTTCGGCCGCAGGCTGGCCTCGATGTCGCCGTCGCCGGCGACGAGATCGGCCGAGACCGGGGACTCCTCGTCGTACTCGCCGCCGGGTTCGGGATTCATCTGGTCTTCCCCAGCAGGGAGAGAGCGGAGCGCAGCGCAGACGAGGTAGTCGACTCGGGCGCCTCGGCGAGGACGGAGTCGGTGGCCTGTTCGGCCTGCTTGGCCGGGAATCCGAGCCCGACGAGGGCTTCGACGATCTGGTCGCGGACCGATCCGCCGCCGCCCGTACCGAGCGGCACCGCCCCGGACGTGGACGCGACGGCGTCGACCTTGTCGCGCAGTTCGACGACCATCCGCTCCGCGCCGCGCTTGCCGATGCCCGGCACCCGCGTGAGTGCCGTGACGTTGCCCTCGGCCAGTGCCGCCCGCAACGCGTCGGGTTCGAGGACGGCGAGGGTCGCCATCGCCAGGCGCGGACCGACGCCCGACACCGTCTGGAGCAGCCCGAACAACTCTTTGGACTCCGAATCGGGGAACCCGTACAGCGTCATCGAGTCCTCGCGGACGATCATCGCCGTGACCAGCCGGGCCTCGGTTCCCCGCTGCAGTCCGCCGAGGGTGGCCGGCGTCGCGTTCACGCGGTAGCCCACTCCCGCGGATTCGATCACCGCATGGTCGAGGGCGATCTCGAGCACCTCGCCGCGGACGGACGCGATCATCGTGTACCTGCCTTCTTCACTTCGGCCAGTCGGGCCTGGTAGCGACGTTTGTGTTCGGCGGCCGCGGCTTCGGCGCGGGCCATGCGTTCGATCATCGGCGCCCGCCAGCAATGGCAGATCGCCAGTGCCAGCGCGTCCGCCGCGTCGGCCGGTTTGGGTGCGGCCGCCAGTTTGAGGATGCGCGTCACCATCGCCGTCACCTGAGCCTTGTCTGCCGAGCCACTCCCGGTGACGGCGGCCTTGACCTCACTGGGGGTATGGAAACACACGGGGATGCCGCGGCGCGCGGCGGCGAGGGCGACGACCCCACCCGCCTGCGCGGTGCCCATCGCGGTGCGCACGTTGTGCTGGGAGAACACCCGCTCGATCGCCACGACGTCGGGCCTGTGCAGATCGATCCACGATTCGGCTGCCTCGGAGATCCGCAGCAGCCTCGACGACAACTCGAGGTCTGCCGGGGTTCGGACCACGTCGACGGCGACCGGGATGACGGTGCGGCCGCCGCCGCCGTCCACCACTCCGAATCCGCAGCGGGTCAGACCGGGATCCACACCCAGCACACGCACGCAAAGCCACCTCTCCCACGCCGAACAGCTGTTCGATAGCTTAGCCGTGGGGTCGGACGAGTCGGCGCATCAACACGCAGGACGAGGCGGGGCGGGCGAGCACCGCTCCCCCGCCCCGCGCCGTGCGTCGGGCGATCAGTCGTCGAGCTCCGCGAGCACCTCATCGGACAGGTCGACGTTGGTGTAGACGTTCTGGACGTCGTCGGACTCCTCGAGTGCGTCGACGAGCTTGAACACCTTGCGTGCTCCGTCGGCATCGACCGGGACCTCGACGGACGCGCGGAAGTCGGCCTCGGCGGAGTCGTAGTCGATTCCCGCCTCCTGCAGTGCGCTGCGGACGGCGACGAGGTCGGTGGGTTCGCTCACGATCTCGAACGTGTCGCCGAGGTCGGTGACCTCTTCGGCACCCGCATCGAGGACCGCCATCAGCACGTCGTCCTCGGACTGGTCACCCTTCTCCAGGGTGACGACGCCCTTGCGCGTGAACAGGTAGGACACGGAGCCCGGGTCGGCCATGTTGCCGCCGTTGCGGGTCATCGCGGTACGCACTTCACTGGCCGCGCGGTTGCGGTTGTCGGTCAGGCACTCGATGAGGACGGCGACCCCGTTGGGTCCATAGCCCTCGTACATGATGGTCTGCCAGTCGGCGCCGCCCGCTTCTTCACCGGCGCCGCGCTTGCGGGCCCGCTCGATGTTGTCGTTGGGGACCGACGTCTTCTTGGCCTTCTGGATCGCGTCGTACAGGGTGGGATTTCCCGCAGGATCGCCACCGCCGGTACGGGCCGCCACCTCGATGTTCTTGATCAGCTTCGCGAAGGCCTTGCCACGCTTGGCATCGATCACAGCCTTCTTGTGCTTGGTGGTGGCCCATTTGGAGTGGCCGCTCATGCGATTCAAGCCCCTTTCCTGCTGCCTTTGGCACGCCGAATGCGCGGTTTCAGCTCTGACGATGTTACCTGCAGCCCGGCCGCCCCTGCGCGTTCCCGGGGTAACAACTCGCATAAGTCGCCATTGTTTGCATAGAATGCAAACATGTTGATGCGGGTCGACCACAGCTCCACCACCTCGCTGGGTGAACAGATCGCCGCAAATGTGCGCGGCGCGTTCCTGCGCGGCGAGATCGGCGCGGGCGATCGGCTCCCCTCCGCCCGGGCGCTGGCCGAGTCCATCGACGTCAACCTCCACACCGTGCTGCGCGCGTACGCCGCGCTGCGCGACGAGGGCCTGATCGACCTCCGCCGGGGCCGGGGCGCGGTCATCCGCACCGACACGGACCCGGTACACACCGGATTAACCGAAGCCGCACGCGCTTTCGTGTCCGAGGCACGACGCCTCGGGCTCGACACCGAACAGATGCTCGACGTGATCAAGGAGACCACCAGACAATGACGACCTCCCGCACGCGCCTCCTCGCCGCAACCTCCGCTGTACCCGTCCTCGCGCTCGTCTTCGCGAGACTCGCCTGGAGCGGCGAACTGCCGCCGGTGGTGGCCAGCCACTGGTCCGGCACCGAACCCGACCGATTCAGCGACACGACCACCTACTTCTGGATCGCTTTCGCCGTCTGCGCTGCCGCCACCGCGATCGCCGGCGTCGTGGCGGCACAGGCCCGCACCGACGCCGCGCTCTGGCTTCCCGCCACCGTTCTCACCGGGTGGACGGTGGCCACGGCCTGGATCGTCAGCGTCGCCGCCACGATCGCGGCAGGCTCGCCCGAAGCGGCAACCCTGGGCTGGTGGATCGTCGTTCCCCTCCTGGGAATCCTGTGGGCCATCGCCACGTTCGCCCTGCTCCCCCGGACGTCGCACTCCACGGAGAACGGGGCAGCGCCGACGCTGCCCGTCCCCCTGAGGCCCGGCGAGCGCGCAGCCTGGACCGGACATACCCGCGGGCGGTGGGCGGGTGTGCTCGCTCTCGCCATGGCCGTGGTCGCCGTCGTCTCCGCGCTGATGGGAGCACTCTCGCTCGCCGTCCTGTTCCTCGTCCTGGCGATCGCCGGCGGCGGCTTCGCCTCGGTGACCGTGCAGATCGACCGCACGGGACTGACTCTCTCGTCGTGGAACGTCCGCTGGCGGAAGATCCCGCTCGACTCCATCGACGACGCCCGGGTCACCGAGATCCGCCCCGCAGAATGGGGCGGCTGGGGCTACCGCTTCACGCCGCGCGGGACCGCGGTCGTGATCCGCGCCGGCGAAGGGATCGTGCTGACCCGCACCGGCGGCCGCCCGTTCGCGGTCACCGTCGACGGCGCCGCGCAGGGTGCAGCGCTCCTCAACTCACTCGTCGCACCCCGTCCGGCGAGCTAGACCCCGCGGACGATGTCGACGAACAACTCGTGCACCCGCCGGTCCCCCGTCACCTCCGGGTGGAACGACGTGGCCACCACGGAGCCCTGCCGGACGGCCACGATCCGTCCGGCGGCCGCGCCACCCGACTCGGGCACGCGGGCAAGAACCTGGACGTCGTCGCCGACGCGCTCCACCCACGGAGCCCGGATGAACACGGCCCGCATCGGGTCGCCGACGATGCCCTCGAAATCGAGGTCGGACTCGAAGGAGTCGACCTGACGACCGAAGGCGTTGCGGCGCACGGTCATGTCGATCGCACCGAGGTGCTGTGCGTCGGGCCTGGTGTCGAGGATCTCGCTCGCGAGGAGGATCATCCCGGCGCAGGACCCGTAGGCGGGCAACCCGTCGTGCAGGCGCGCCTTCAGCGGCTCGAGCAGTTCGAAGATCTGCAGCAGCTTGCTCATCGTCGTCGACTCGCCGCCCGGGATGACGAGGCCGTCGATCTTCTCGAGCTCCTCGGGGCGGCGGATTCCGACTGCGTCGGCACCCGAATCATTGAGTGCAGCAAGATGTTCACGGACGTCGCCCTGCAGGGCGAGTACTCCGACGAGGGGACGGGTCATGCCATGTTTCCTGTCTCGATGTCGCGCTTGTCCTGATCGCGCTGGATGCGGGTCAACCCCTCCTGTACGACGGCGGCGACCATGGTGCCGTTCCGGTCGAACATGCGGCCCTGGGTGAGGGCGCGGCCGAAGCCGGCGGAGGGTGAGGTCTGGTCGTAGAGCAGCCACTCGTCGGCGCGGAACGGGCGCATGAACCACATGGCGTGATCGAGCGACGCCGTCTGCGTGACCACTCCCGGGTGCGGGACCTTCGACGCGCCGAGGAGCGTCATGTCACTGAGGTAGGCGAGAGTGCAGATGTGGAAGACCTGATCGTCCGGCAGCTTGCTGCGGTACCGCATCCACACCCGTTGCTGCGCGGCGATTCCGGGAGACTTCCCGGTGGAGCCGGCCGGAACGATACGGACGTCCCATTCCTTCCACTCCCGGTAGAGATCGGTGGCGGCGAACTCCTCGAGGGTCTGTGCGTCGACGAGCGCTTCGGGCGCGGGGACGGACGGCATCGTGTCCTGATGCTCGATGCCCTCGTCCTCGGTGTGGAACGACGCCGACATGGTGAAGATCGCCTTGCCGTCCTGGATTCCGGTGACGCGCCGCGTGCAGAAGGACCGGCCGTCCCGGATCCGGTCGACCAGGTACACGGTGGGTTTCAGCGGATTTCCGGGGCGCAGAAAGTACCCGTGCAGGGAATGGACCTTGAATGCCTCGTCGACGGTACGGACCGCGGAGACCAGCGACTGACCCGCGACCTGCCCACCGAAAGTCCTCGTCAGAACAGACGGATGAACCGCGCCACGGAAGATGTCCTTCTCCAGCGCTTCGAGTTCGAGAACGTCCTCGATGCTCGCCATGAGCCCTCCTTCTGTGCCTGGTCAAGGTTATCCGCCCGGTTCGGGCTCGAGGCACGATGGGTGCCATGACGATGTTCACACCGACGAGCCCGGACGGTCTCGTCGCCCTCGTCTCCGAACGCTGCCTCGCCGTTCACGGCACCGCCGTCGTCGCGATCGACGCTCCCGACGGCGCGGACCCCCTGCCCCTCGCGGACGCGGTGTGCGTGTCGCTGCGGGAGCAGGGCCGCCCGTGTGACGTCGTGTCGCTCCACGACTACGTCCGGCCCGCCTCCCTGCGGTTCGAGCACGGACGCGACGACGAACTCAGCTACCGCACCCTCTGGTTCGACTACGACGCCCTGAACCGGGAGGTGGTGCGGTCGGTCCGCACCGACCGCCGGTGGTTGCCGCGCCTGTGGGACGAGGACGAGGATCGCTCCGCCCGCTGCGCCCGCGTTCCCGCGGCCGACGGTCAGGTGCTTCTCGTCACCGGCCCGATGCTGCTCGGCCGGGACCTCGACTTCGACGTGACCGTGCAACTCCATCTGGGCGAAGGAGCCCTGCTACGCCGCACCCCGGCCGATCAACGATGGACCGTGCCCGCCCTGCTGCGCCGTGCCGCCGACGTCACGGCCGAACCCGACCTGCTGGTGCGGTACGACCATCCGCCGAGGCCTGCGGTCCGTTCGAGCCGCTGAGCCCGCTCACGTCGTGCGCAGGAACCGGGTCAGTCCTTCCTGCACGACGGCAGCGACCAGGTTGCCCTTCCGGTCGAAGATCCGGCCCTGCGCGAGCGCCCGACCGAAACCGGCGGACGGCGACGTCTGGTCGTACAGCAGCCATTCGTCGGCCCGGAACGGCCGCAGGAACCACAGCGCGTGATCGAGTGAGGCACCGTTGATCTCGACACCGGGGTGCGGGGTCATGGCGGAACCGATCAGCGTCATGTCGCTCATGTAGGCCAGGGCGCAGACGTGGAAGACGGGGTCGTCGGGCAGCGTCTTGCGGGACCGGAACCACGCCTGTTGCTGGGCGGCCGCGCCGCGTCGGCGGTCGACCTCGCCGTGACCGACCATCCGGATGTCCCAGTCGGACCATTCCTGGGCGAGCCAGGCGATCTCCGGGTCGTCGGAGTCACTGGCGAACGGCAGCGTATCGGGCGGCGGGACCACGGGCATCTCGTCCTGGTGCTCGATGCCCTCGTCCTCGACCTGGAACGACGCCGACATCGTGAAAATGGCCTGACCGTCCTGGACGGCGCTGACCCGTCTGGTGACGAACGACCGACCGTCCCGGATGCGGTCCACGAGGTACACGATCGGCATCGTGGGGTTTCCGGGGCGGAGGAAGTACCCGTGCAGGGAATGCACCATGAAGCGGGGGTCGACCGTGCGGACCGCCGCCACCAGCGCCTGACCGGCCACCTGCCCACCGAACGTGCGGGGAAGCATGGTCTCGGTCGCTATGCCTCGGAAGATGTTCTCCTCGAGGCGTTCCACTTCCAGGATCTCTTCGATCGTCGCCATCCACGGCCCCTTCCGATGCTCGTCCGCTGACACTCTCACACGCGTCCCGCGCACCGCACCGCGCGAGGCCCGGGTCGGGGCCTCGCGCGGTGCGAACGGAAGCGGTGCGGCGCCGGGGGTGCCGCGATCGATCACAGATCGTTTGCGGGGATCACCAGCCGCGTTCGGCGAGCCGGTGCGGGACGGGGATGTCGTCGACGTTGATCCCGACCATCGCCTCACCCAGACCGCGGGACACCTTCGCCAGCACGTCCGGGTCGTCGAAGAACGTGGTCGCCTTCACGATCGCCGCGGCCCGCTCCGCCGGGTTACCGGACTTGAAGATCCCCGACCCGACGAACACACCCTCCGCACCGAGCTGCATCATCATCGCCGCATCCGCCGGGGTCGCGATGCCACCGGCGGTGAACATCGTGACCGGCAACTTCCCGGCCTTGGCGACCTCGACGACCAGGTCGTACGGGGCCTGCAGCTCCTTCGCCGCCACATACAGCTCGTCCTCGCTCAGCGACGTCAACCGGCGGATCTCCCCACCGATCGTGCGCATGTGCGTGGTCGCATTGGACACGTCGCCGGTGCCGGCCTCACCCTTGGACCGGATCATCGCCGCACCCTCGGTGATCCGGCGCAGCGCCTCACCGAGGTTGGTCGCACCACAGACGAACGGGATGGTGAACTTCCACTTGTCGATGTGATTGGTGTAGTCGGCGGGGGTGAGGACCTCGGACTCGTCGATGTAGTCGACACCGAGGGACTGCAGGATCTGCGCCTCCACGAAGTGCCCGATCCGGGCCTTGGCCATCACCGGGATGGAGACGGCGGAGATGATGCCGTCGATCATGTCCGGATCGCTCATCCGGGACACCCCACCCTGCGCGCGGATGTCCGCGGGCACCCGCTCGAGCGCCATCACCGCGACCGCACCGGCGTCCTCGGCGATCTTCGCCTGGTCGGGGGTGACGACGTCCATGATGACCCCGCCCTTCAACATCTCGGCCATGCCACGCTTGACGCGTGCCGTACCGGTGGTGGGGGTGGTGTCGGGGGTGCTCACAGCGAACTCCTGGGTTGTGGCGTGGATTGACTTCGATAGCGGCATGCGTGAGCGACGACGTTCACGCTGCAGTACCCGATTCTAGGACGAGGGGCCGTCCACTTCCGTAGCCAGTCCGCGATTGCTGGCTTTCTTCGGACTCCCGGAGCGGCTCAGGTGATCGCGCGCACCTCGGGTTCGTCCGCGGCCGAGGCCACCGCGCCTGCTTCGCCCAGGAGATCCGCGAGCTCGTGCGGATACACGGCCTCACCTGCCGCCGCCAGCTCACGAACCGTGTCCGCGGTGCACCACCGGTGACCGGTGATGGTGCGGTTCTCGAGTTCGGTGAAGCCCCCGTGGTGCGGCTCGAACCCGTCGGTGCGCAGCGCGAAGAACAGCTCCTCGGAGCGGATGAGCTGGCCGTTCCAGGAGAAGATGGCGACCCGACGCCACATGGGACCGCGTAGCGATTCGGGCGACGCGGTGTGCCCGGTCTCCTCGGCGATCTCCCGGACCGCGGCGGCCCGCAGGTTTTCCCCCTTCTCGACGGCGCCACCGATCGTGAACCAGTAGTAGATGTCGGGGACGGTGGGGTCGTGACCCCGGAGCAGCAGGACCCGGCCCCGACCGTCGAGCAGCACCACCCGCGCGGATGTGCGGACGGAGTCGAGGGCCAGACCCTCGGTGACCGCAGCGGCGGACGAGCGTTCGGTGATCTCGAAGTACGTCGGCAGAGGGGCCGTGCCCCCGAGGTGCAGCCATCGGACGGGTCGCCGGGTGCGGAGCGCGAGGGTGTCGCGGACGGCGTCGTTGTGGAATCGGCGGGCGATCAGCACCCGCGCCTCGGCATCGGCGAGTTCTGCCACCAGTTGGGGGCGCAGGGTGTCCGGGTCGAGGGAGGAGAGGGCACTCGACAACGCGTTCTCGGCGATCTCCCGGTCGGCTCGGTCCGACCGTTCCGCCCGGGCCGCCAGCGCGGCCAGCGACCTGCCCTCGGGTGGGTCCATCGCCGCGGCCGCCGCTCGCACGGCCACCGCCCGCCGGGCGAGAGCCGCGTCGAGGGCCTGCCAGGACAGGTCGCAGCGGACGTGCAGGCGGTCGAGGCGGTTGGCCGTTCCGTACGCCCACAGGCCGATCGTCAGGACGACGGCGGCGACCAGGGCGAGAACCAGGATCGTGAGGGCGGAGAACGTCACGAGCCGACCTCCCGGACGCCGTCGCGGCCGACGGTGACCGTCTCGTAGACGCGCAGGATCTGTTCAGCCACCACCGGCCAGTCGTATTCGGTGACCACCGTCCGGCCGGCGTCGGTGAGTGCGGCGCTGCGCTCGGGGTCACCGAGCACCGAGTCGATGCCCTCGGCGAGCGCCGCCGCATCCCCGACCGGCACCAGCACGCCGGCCTGCCCGTCCCGCAGGACGCGGCGGAAGGCGTCGAGTTCGCTCGCCACGACGGCGGCTCCCGCGGCCATCGCCTCGACCAGCACGATGCCGAAGCTCTCACCGCCGAGGTTGGGTGCGCAGTACACGTCGGCGCTCCGCAGCGCCGACGCCTTCTCGGCGTCGTCGACCTGGCCGAGCAGACGCAGGTGCCTGAAGACCGGGCCGGCCTCGCGGCGCAACTTGTCCTCGTCGCCGCGGCCGACCACCAGCACCTCGAGATCGGGGTACTTCTCGACCAGGGCGGGCAGCGCCTTCAGGAGCACCGCCATCCCCTTGCGGGGCTCGTCGTAGCGGCCGAGGAAGAGGATGGTCTTTCCGGGACGCGGGTAGCCGGGCAGCGGCTCGGCGTTCGCGAACGCCGGCACGTCGACGCCGTTGGGGATTTCGACCGCATCGGAGCCGAGTGATTCCACCTGCCAGCGTCGCGCGAGTTCCGACACCGCGATGCGGCCGCTGATCTTCTCCAGGTAGGGCTGGAGCACACCCTGAAACGTGCTCAGCACCAACGACTTCGTGGTCGAGGTGTGGAACGTCGCCACGATGGGCCCCTCGGCCACGCGCATGGCGAGCATCGACAGGCTCGGCGCATTGGGCTCGTGGATGTGCAGGACGTCGAAGTTGTTGTCCGAGATCCAGCGCCGCACGCGGGCGCTCGCGGCGGGGCCGAAACTCAGCCGGGCCACCGAGCCGTTGTAGGGAATGGCGAGGGCGCGTCCCGCAGAGACGACGAAGTCGGGCAGGTCGACGTGGTCGGACGCCGGCGCCAGCACGCTCACCTTGTGCCCGCGCTCGATCAGGACCTCCGCGAGGTCGACGACGTGGGCCTGCACTCCGCCCGGGACGTCGAACGAGTACGGGCAGACCATTCCGATCTTCACGAGTTCTCCATGCGGGAGAGCCTCGCCTGGGACAGGTCGGAGAGCCACAGCGGCTGAAGCATGTGCCAGTCCTCGGGATGTGCCGCGATGTTGGCCTCGAACCGATCCGCAAGCGCCTGGGTCGCCGCGGCCACCCCGGCGGTGGTGTCGATCGGCGGGTCGATGCGGAAACCCCACCCGCCGTCAATGAACCAGCAGTGCACCGGCAGCAGCGGCGCGCCGGTGTCGATCGCCAGCTTGGCGGGACCGGCGGGCATGCGCGTCGGCTCCCCGAAGAACGTCACCGGGACACCCTTCTTCGCCAGGTCGCGTTCACCGAGAAGGCACACGATGCCGTTGTCCCGCAGTCGCGCCGACAGTTCCACGAACGGTGGGTGCTCTCCCCCGCTGAGCGGGAAGATCTCGAAACCGAGCCCTTCGCGGTAGCCGACGAAACGCTGGTACAGCGACTCGGGCTTCAACCGCTCGGCGACCGTGGACAGACCGCCCCAGTGCTGGGCGCACCACACACCGGCCATGTCCCAGTTGCCGCTGTGCGGCAGTGCCAGAATCGCGCCGCGGCCGGCCTCTTTCGCGGCGTCGAGGTGCTTCTGCCCTTCGATCAGCTCGTCGAGGGCGGCGCCGGTCTTCACGAGGTCCATCGACGGCAGACGGAAAGCCTCCCGCCAGTAGCGCGCGTAGGACCGCATCGAGGCCCGCATCAGGGTGTCCGGCACATCGGCCGCGGGCACACCCAGCACGCGGGCGAGATTGCGGCGCAACTGTTCCGGGCCGCCGTTCCGGACGGCGAAGTCGGCTCCCGTGTCGAACAAGGTGACGGCGGCCTTCTCGGGCAGCGCACGGACCAGCCGCCAGCCGGCCGCGTATCCCAGGTCGCTGATACGTTCCGCCAGTCCGCTCACTGGGCGCTCGCCTGTCCGTCTTCCGGCGTCGTGTCCGTCGTCGGCAGGGGCAGCACGTCGCGCGCGCCCGGCGACCGGCGGACCGCCAGTACCCGCTGGAACACGGTGATGACGCTGCCCGCCGACAGCAACCACATCGCGACATGGATGGCCCACGGGACTCCGAGCCCGGTCACGCCGGCACCGACCAGCACGATGATCAGCCGATCGGGTCGTTCGATGAGTCCGCCGTCGGCGGACAGTCCACTCGCCTCCGCGCGCGCCTTGGCGTACGAGATCACCTGCGAGGTGACGAGGCACAGCAGAGTCGCGATCAGCAGCGGCTTGCTGTTCTCGTGATAGACCGCCCACCACGCGAGACCGGCGAAGATCGCACCGTCGGCCACCCGGTCGCAGGTGGCGTCGAGAACGGCGCCGTACCGGGTTCCGCCGCCGCGGGCACGGGCCATCGCACCGTCGAGCATGTCGAACATGACGAACAGCCAGATGAACATCGCTCCCCAGAACAGATGTCCGCTGGGAAACAACGTGACCGCGCCGGCCACGGTCGCCACGGTGCCGATGACGGTGACGGAATCCGGGGTGAGCCCGGTCTTGACCAGGGCCTTCCCCAGTGGCGCCGTCACCTTGGACACGGATGCCCGTCCGAAGAAGCTCAGCACCTCTCCACCCCGTTCTTCACTTCCTGCCAGGAACCCCGAACGCGTGAGTCAGCGACTCGCGCGTCATTCATCTATCGAGTCATTCATTCCAGGCCTTCGCCAGCAGCCCCCGGGTCTCCCGCAGCAACTGCGGCATGACCTTGACCCCGGCGAGGACCGTGATGAAGTTCGCGTCCCCGCCCCAGCGCGGAACGATGTGCTGATGCAGGTGTTCGGCGAGGGAACCGCCGGCGGCCGCACCGAGATTGAGGCCGACGTTGAACCCGTCCGGCCGCGACACCCGCTTGATCACGCGCAGGGCCTGCTGCGTGAACGACATCAACTCGGCGCTTTCCTCTTCCGTCAGGTCTTCGAGCGCCGCGACCTTGCGGTAGGGAACGACCATCAGGTGCCCCGGGTTGTACGGGTACAGGTTCAGCACCGCGTACACATGTTCCCCGCGGGCCACGATCAGCCCGTCCTCGTCGTCCATCTTGGGGATGTCGATGAACGGCTCGTTCGGGGTGTCCCGCGACTTCGGCGCCTCGGCGATGTACGACATGCGGTGCGGCGACCAGATCCGCTGAAGGTGATCGGGCTCTCCGGGGCCGCGGTCCACGAGGCGGCCGGGGCCGGCGAGCATCTCGTCCTCGGTCACGTCGTCACCTCCGGTCATGGACGTCACCCTTCCTTACCGGGTTCCAGCAGTTCCGCCGTCGGCGAGGCGTTCTCGCGGCGACCGATCCAGTCGGTGACAATGCGCACGGCGTCGTCCACGGGCACCCCGTTGACCTGGGTGCCGTCGCGGAATCGGAAGCTGACGGCGCCCGCCTCGACGTCGCGCGCACCCGCCAGCAGCATGAACGGCACCTTCTGCGCGGTGTTGTTGAAGATCTTCTTCTGCATGCGATCGTCGCTCGCGTCGACCTCGGCACGGATACCGGCAGCCTTCAGCCGCTTCACCACGTCGAAGAGGTGGTCGGCGAACGTCTCGGCCACCGGGATGCCGACCACCTGGACGGGCGCCAGCCACGCCGGGAACGCACCGGCGTAGTGCTCGGTGAGCACGCCGAAGAACCGTTCGATGGAACCGAACAGGGCCCGGTGGATCATGACCGGACGCTGCTTGGTGCCGTCGTTGGCCGTGTACTCGAGGTCGAAACGCTCCGGCAGGTTGAAATCGAGCTGAATCGTCGACATCTGCCAGGTGCGGCCCAGGGCGTCCTGCACCTGCACCGAAATCTTCGGTCCGTAGAACGCGGCGCCGCCCGGATCGGGAACGAGGTTCAGCCCCGACGACTCCGCGACCTCCGCGAGCGTCGCCGTCGCTTCCTCCCACACGGCGTCGTCGCCGACGAACTTGTCCGGGTTCTTGGTCGACAGCTCGAGATAGAAGTCGTCGAGTCCGTAGTCCTTCAGCAGGCCGAGGACGAACTGCAGGGTGGTCGCCAGTTCGTCGCGCATCTGCTCACGGGTGCAGTAGATGTGCGCGTCGTCCTGCGTCATGCCGCGCACGCGGGTGAGTCCGTGGACGACACCCGACTTCTCGTACCGGTACACCGAACCGAACTCGAAGAGCCGCAACGGCAGTTCGCGGTACGACCGGCCCCGGGAGCGGAAGATCAGATTGTGCATCGGGCAGTTCATCGGCTTGAGGTAGTAGTCCTGGCCCGGCTTGCGCACGGTGCCGTCCTCGTTCAGCTCCTCGTCGATGTGCATCGCCGGGAACATGCCGTCGCGGTACCAGTCCAGGTGACCCGACACCTCGTAGAGGTGGCCCTTGGTGATGTGGGGGGTGTTGACGAACTCGTACCCCTCCTCGACGTGGCGCTTGCGGGAGTAGTCCTCCATCTCGGTGCGGATGATCCCGCCCCGCGGATGGAACACGGGCAGTCCGGAGCCGAGTTCGTCGGGGAAACTGAACAGGTCGAGTTCCGACCCCAGCTTGCGGTGGTCACGACGCTCGGCCTCGGCGAGCAGTTCGAGGTGCTGGTCCTGCGCCTCCGCCGACTCCCACGCGGTGCCGTAGACGCGCTGGAGATCGGCGTTGTCCTGGTTACCGCGCCAGTATGCCGCCGAACTGCGGGTGAGCTTGAACGCCGGGATGTGCTTGGTGGTGGGGATGTGCGGGCCGCGGCACAGGTCTCCCCACACCTTCTCGCCGGTCCGCGGGTCCAGGTTGTCGTAGATGGTGAGCTCGTTGCCGCCCACTTCCATGATCTCCGGATCGTCGATTCCCGACTTGTCGTCGATGAGTTCGAGCTTGAAAGGCTCCTTCGCCAGCTCGGCGCGCGCCTCCTCGAGCGATTCGACGACGCGGCGGGAGAACCGCTGCGACCCCTTGATGATCTTCTTCATCCGCTTCTCGAGGTTCGCGAGGTCTTCGGGGGTGAACGGGCGGTCGACGGCAAAGTCGTAGTAGAAGCCGTCCTTGATCGGCGGGCCGATGCCCAGCTTCGCCTCGGGGAATTCCTGCTGGACGGCCTGCGCGAGCACGTGGGCGGCGGAGTGGCGGATGACGCTGCGGCCGTCGTCGGTGTTCGCCCCGACCGGCTCGACCTCGACGTCGGCGTCGGGCACCCACGACAGGTCCTTGAGCTGGCCCTCGGCGTCACGGACCACGACGACGACGTCCGGACCCTTGCTCGGGTAGCCGGCCTCCCGAACCGCTGTACCGGCCGTAGTCCCCGCGGGCACCCGGACGAGGGCGGCTGGGGCGGCGGATGCGGGGGTGCTCACGGCGATGTTCTCCTAGGTGAGGTGTGCGTTGCAGACATGGTGAATGTGCCAGCCCATGTTATCGGCCCAGCAGTCACACCCAACCATGCGTCCGGTTAGAGCGGGCTCTCCAGCCACGGGTAGTCGAGGCCGATCCACGTTCCGACGAGACCGAATGTCCCCAGCAACCACAACGTGGCGAGGACGACGGCACTCGTCAGCAACACGCCCGCCCCCTTGACCACCAGCGACTGCCGCGAGAACCAGTCCATGAACTTGTCGTAGCGCTGCCGCGCGTAGTGCAGCAGCCGGTGGGCCCACGCGAACTCGGATGCGAGGATCCCGAGCCCCGCGAACACGATCAGCCAGCCGGGGCCCGGATAAGGAATCGCGACGATCCCGGCGGCCAGCACGAGAGCGCCGATCACCCCGACCGCGATGCGGTACGCCAGGTTGAGGCTCGGCCGCGCGGCGATGTGCGCGCGCCACCGGCGCCAGCGGCTCTCCGCTTCCTGGAACGGGGACAGATCCGAGTCGTCCACGTCCACGTTCTCGGGCGCGGGTCCCGGCCGACCTTCTCCGCTAGTCACCAGTCCACCCTACCGACCCCGACCTGCGGCGGCGCGTCGTCGCACTGCCGCAGGCGCTCGCGGGTCATCCCTTCACACAGACGACCTGCCGCAGGTGGGCCACGACCTCGACGAGATCGGCCTGCGCTTCGATCACCTGCTCGATGTCCTTGTAGGCACCGGGGATCTCGTCGATCACGCCCGCGTCCTTGCGTGATTCGACTCCGGACGTCTGCCGCACGAGGTCGTCGACGGTGAAACGCTTCTTCGCCTTGGTGCGGCTCATCGTCCGCCCCGCCCCGTGTGACGCCGAATTGAAGGACAGCTCGGAGCCCAGGCCCCGCACCACGTAGGAACCGGTGCCCATGGAGCCGGGGATGAGTCCGAGGTCACCCCGGCCGGCCCGGATCGCGCCCTTGCGGGTGACGAGCATCGGCTCGCCGTCGATGATCTCCTCCGACACATAGTTGTGGTGGCAGGAGATCGGCTCGTCGAACCGCACCGTCCTGCCGGGCAGAGACTGCCGGAACGCCCGCATCACCAACGTGAGCATGACGGCACGGTTGCGGGCCGCGTACTCCTGCGCCCACGTCAGGTCGTGGCGGTACGCGTCCATCTCCTTACTGTCGGCGAGGAACACCGCGAGATCGCGATCGACCAGCCGCTGGTTGTGCGGCAGCGCCCGCGCCACGGCGATGTGCCGCTCGGCCAGTTCCTTGCCGATGTTGCGCGACCCGGAGTGGAGCATCAGCCAGACCTCGTCGGTGTCGGACAGGCACACCTCGATGAAGTGGTTGCCGCCGCCGAGCGTGCCGATCTGCTTCATCGCCTTGGATTCGCGGGACTGGACGCCGGAATGGAGGTCGCCGAATTCCTCCCAGAAGCGGTGCCATCCCTTCCTCAATCCCCCGGCGTCCGTGACGTCCAGTGCCCCGACGTTCACCGCACGCTCGTGCATGGCGAACCCGACTGGCACCGCACGCTCGATGCGCGACCGCATCGACCGCAGGCTGTCGGGCAGATCGCTCGCGGTCACGTCCGTCCGGACCGCCGTCATTCCGCACCCGATGTCGACGCCGACCGCCGCCGGGGCGACCGCCTCCCGCATCGCGATGACGGAACCGACCGTTGCGCCCTTGCCCACATGGACGTCGGGCATGACCCGCACTCCGTGCACCCATGGCAGGTCGGCCATGTTCCGCAGCTGCTGCAACGCAGCCTGCTCGATGGTCCACTCTTCCGCCCACATCAAGGTGGGCGCGGTGGTGCCTTCCAGCCTCACGGGGAACATGGGACTCTGTCCTTCGATAGCGGATCACCCGGGAAATTTCGGCCGGCTGAGTTCATTGTCCGCTGCGTCGCAGAGCCGGAACAACCGATTATTCGGGTGCGCACACGAAAAAGAAGAGGGCGTTTCCGGTTTCGGAAACGCCCTCTTCTCGTCTGTGGTCCCGGCTGGGATCGAACCAGCGACCTCCCCGGTGTGAACGGGACGCTCTTCCACTGAGCCACGGGACCGAAGCGCGCCAAACACTCGCGCTCGAACGAGTTGGAACATTAACACGACCGAGCGGCCGAACGAAAATCACGTCGTTGGGATTCGTGTCGACCCCCGCCCGCGACCCGGTGTCGTTCATCCGTAGTTCACCGTCTGATGCCTTGACCTGCAGATTTGTAACTATCGCGGATGGTCGGCTAATGTTCTCAACCGCACCACGGAGAACATTCTCCGCGAGTTACACGGTGCATGCGGACGTGGCGCAGCTGGTAGCGCACAACCTTGCCAAGGTTGGGGTCGCGGGTTCGAATCCCGTCGTCCGCTCGAGAGGTTGGACTCAACCTTCGCGGTGGAGTGGCCGAGTGGTGAGGCAACGGCCTGCAAAGCCGTGCACACGGGTTCGATTCCCGTCTCCACCTCGCGCGATTAGCTCAGCGGGAGAGCGCTTCCCTGACACGGAAGAGGTCACTGGTTCAATCCCAGTATCGCGCACCGAGATAGATGATAGATGCACGACTGTTTTACTTGCTCGACCAGTGACGGCCCCCAGCCCGGGGGCTTCACGAATGCGGACGTGGCGCAGCTGGTAGCGCACAACCTTGCCAAGGTTGGGGTCGCGGGTTCGAATCCCGTCGTCCGCTCTCTTTTCTCCATCCCGCGCGATTAGCTCAGCGGGAGAGCGCTTCCCTGACACGGAAGAGGTCACTGGTTCAATCCCAGTATCGCGCACCAGTTCACTTTCAACCGAACAGTTCACGACAGTTCAGCCCCGATCGATGACCGGGGCTGAACTGTCGTTCCGGTGTCAGGCGGGCTGGAGGCGGTTGGCGCCGGAGATCATCGCGCGCAGAGTCGATTCCGTGGGGGATTCACCGATTCCCATCGCCCAGAGCCGGATGCCGTCGCGCTCGCAGAGCAGGAATGTCGCCGTGCGGTGCCCGATCTCGTGCTGATGAAATGACAGGATCTCCATCGCACACCCCGCGTCGTACAGCATCGAGGTCATGGCGGCCACCGGGCCGGGCGCGCGCGCACCGGTCTTGCAGATCGATTCGCCGATGCCGAGTGTCGCTTCGAAATCCCACATTCCGGGGCCGGTCTTCGTTTCCGACCAACTGCCCAGACGGAGCGGTCCGCTGGACGGCGCGTAGACGGCCTCGAACGCGGACCATGCCATTCCGGCGGATTCGGTGCGGAGTTCACGCGGCAGCGACTTGCCGTGGCGCGCGGCGAACGGGTCGGCGGCCGGCGTCGACGAGGGAAAGGTTGAGGCGAAAGAAGCGTTGGTACTCATTCTCGTGGTCTTCCTGAAAGGAGGGAGGACCAACGCGTAGCTCAACGACCCGCAGCGAGGGGTCGGTCCGTATCAGACCCCGCTACGGCGGAGAACTACGAGAATGCGCTGCATGGATGACACTGTAAGCGACAACCGTCCGTAGAGACAACCCCGGGTTCACGCTGTTTCGCCGACCACCGGCGACGGGCGGGTGACGAAATCGTTACCGCTGCATCTGGAACGTGAGGAATTCCTCATGTATCGTCGTACTTGCCATCCACCCCCCCGATGGCAATGAGCCCCAGCCATGACCCCCCATCCAAGGCTGGGGCTCAGTCTTGTTCCGGGCACCTCACACACCCCCGCGCTTTCGGGCATTTCGCCCGCCGATTCGGAGAACGCTGCACATCCCCGCAAAGTATTGGACACTCGTCCAATCATCGGATGTCCACTACCGAAGGAAGGCCGGCCCATGACGGATTTCCCAGGCGCAGTTGTGTCCGCCGACCACCGCTCGGCACGGATCGCCGCGGCGGGCGCATTCGGCCTGCAGGGTTTTCTCCTCGCGGCCGTCCTCACGCAACTGCCGCAGTACCAGGACCGATTCGGGTTCGACGACACGGTCATCGTGGTCGCGGTTGTGACGGTGTCTCTCATCGCCGGGGCGGGAAGCGCCCTCGCCGAGCACCTGGCCCGCCGATTCTCCAGCAGGTCGGCCCTGCAGCTCGGGCTCGCGACCATCGCGGTCGCCGGCGGCGCCCTCGGGTTCAGCTCGAACACCGCGGCGTTCTTCGTCTGCCTGTCCGTGTACGGGGCCGGACTGGGCATCGTCGACGCCGCCGCCAATATGCAGGCGGTGTCGATCCAGCACGCCTACGGCCGTTTCATCCTGTCGTCGTTCCACGCGGTGTGGAGCGTCGGCGCCATCGCGGGTGCACTCCTCGTCGCCGCCACCTCCGCCCTCGACGTGGGCGTCGCCACCGCGCAACTGGTGGCGGCGCTCGTCGTGGCCGTCGGTCTCGTCGTGTGCGGTCCCCGACTCCTCGTCCGTCCGGAGCCGGCGGGCACCGCCGCGCCGGCGACCGGCTCTGTGCCCATGCCGGTTCCGATCCGAGCGCTGCTCGCGCTCGGCACCGCGATGGCACTGTTCTACGCCATCGATTTCAGTGTCGGCAACTGGTCCGCGCTGTACGTCCGGAACGTTCTGCTCGCGGACGCCGGCACGGCCGCCCTGGCACTGGCCGCATACCAGTGCGCGGCGCTGGTGTCGCGACTGAGCGGCGACTTCTGGGTGGCGAAGTCCGGCGAGATCGCCGTCGTCCGTGCGGGTTCGGCGATCGGTGTCGCCGGATCGGCTGTCGTCGTGCTCGCCCCGTCGCCGGCCGTCGCGATCGCCGGATTCCTCGTCGTGGGCCTCGGCGTGCCGGTCGTCGCTCCCCTGTGTTTCAGTGCCGCCGGGCGGCTGGCACCCTCCGGCCAGGTGGACGACGTCGTCGCGCGGATCAACCTGTTCAACTACGTGGGCACCCTCGTGGGCGGGGCGATCGTCGGCGGCGTCGCCGCCGCGACCAGCCTGCGGATCGGGTTCGTGGTCCCGCTCCTGTTCGCGGCGGGACTCGTCCTGCTCGCCCCGGCGTTCGCCCCGGACCGGGACCGCGACAGGCAATCCGAGTGGGCCCCGGATCGCGACTGACGGCAAATGTTCTACTTAGGACATGCCGACTTGGGGATGGTTCGTGATCGCCGTGGCGATCGTCTACGTCGCGGTTCTGGTCTCGTCACGGTTCGCTCGCGGCGGCTCGCACACCCCACCCGATCTGCATCCCGCATCGACGTGGCGACACCTCGACGACGGCGTCCGGGACGAGGTGACATGTCTACTCGCCCGGGGCAGGACCATCGAGGCGATCAAGGTTCTCGTCGCGCTGGACGGGCTCGGCGTGCGGCACGCCAAGGCCACGGTCGAGTACGGCCGGCTCCAGGCACGGCCGGTCCCCGCCGGAATCCGCTCCTGCGGAGACACGTCGCCGATCGAGGGCACGCTCCGGACCTCGAGAGCGAGAGTAAGACCGTTGCGGCGATCACCCTGCTGCGGGACAGTACGGGAATGACACTCCGGGAAGCGAAGGACGCGGTGGATCAGCTGTGACTGTCGAAATAGACCCGGCAGGGATCTGGGATTCCGAGGCGATCGCCGACGTCGCCGCGGCAACGTTCCCTCTCGCGTGCCCGCCCGGGGCGACGCAGGACGACATCGCCGCCTTCATCGACGACGTGCTGTCGGCCGAACGGTTCTCGGAGTACCTCACCGACCCGAACCGCACCGTCCTGAAGGTCACCCACGGCGGGGCGATCGTCGGCTACGCGATGCTGATCGACGGTGAACCCGCCGACCCGGATGTCGGCAGGGTCGTGACGCTGCGGCCGACCACCGAGATCAGCAAGCTGTACGTGCTGCCCGGCAATCACGGGACCGGCGTCGCGTCCGCACTGATGGACGCCATCGTCGAACGCGCCGTCGCCGCGGGATGCGCCGGGCTGTGGCTCGGCGTCAACCAGGAGAATGTGCGCGCCCAGCGCTTCTACACGAAGCACGGATTCACGCAGGTCGGAACGAAGACCTTCCTCGTCGGCACCCAGCTGCACCACGATTTCGTAATGCAGCGGGCGCTGTGACGAGCTGCGTCAGCTCGCGGCGACCTCGAAGCGCGACAGCGCCAGCAGGCGCGACGTGGCACGCAGGTACTTCTTCCGGTATCCACCGGCCAGCATCTCGGGAGTGAAGATCGCGTCGAGCTTGGCCCCTGCCACGGTGACCGGGATGCTCGCGTCGTACAGGCGGTCGGCGAGTACCACCAGGCGCAGCGCGACCGACTGGTCCTCGGCGGGGTGGACGCCGTTCAGGAACACCGCCGGGATGCCCTCGACCAGCTTGTTGTAGCGCGACGGGTGCAGCGTGCTGAGGTGCTTGCACAGCGCGTCGAAGTCGTCGAGTGTGGCGCCGGGGATGCTGTCGGCGCGCTCGACGAGCTCCTCCGAGGAGATCGGGTCCGGGGCCGGCGGCAGGTCGCGGTGCCGGTAGTCGGGTCCGTCGACGCGGATCGTCTCGAAGATCGAGCCGAGCTTCTTGATCTCCCGCAGGAAGTCCTGCGCGGCGAATCGGCCTTCACCGAGCTGGCCGGGCAGCGTGTTCGACGTCGCCACGATGGACACGCCGCGCGCCGACAATTCCGACAGCAGGCGGGACACCAGCATGGTGTCGCCCGGGTCGTCGAGTTCGAATTCGTCGATGCAGAGGACGCTGTGGTCGGACAGCTGCTCGACGGCCTTGTTGAAACCGAGGGCACCGACGACGTGCGTCAGCTCCACGAACGTGCCGAACGCCTTGGGCGACGGGACGCTGTGGAAGATCGAGGCCAGGAGGTGGGTCTTACCGACGCCGAAGCCGCCGTCGAGATAGAGACCGGCGCCGGTGGCCGGCGTCTTCTTCCCGAACAGGCCGCGTCGTCCGCCGCTGCGGATCTTCACGACCTTCTTCGCGAACTCCTCGGCCGTCTGGACCGCGGCGGCCTGGCTGGGTTCTGCGGGATCGGGG
This sequence comes from Rhodococcus sp. NPDC127593, assembly GCF_042671975.1. Taxonomy (NCBI): domain Bacteria; kingdom Bacillati; phylum Actinomycetota; class Actinomycetes; order Mycobacteriales; family Nocardiaceae; genus Rhodococcus; species Rhodococcus sp. NPDC127593. The sequence goes on from NZ_JBHXWI010000032.1 coordinate 45,501, forward strand.
ATGTACGACGCGAAGCTCACCTCGTCGAACATGGCCGGGGGCACCATTTGAGCTACCAACTGATCAGCCGGTACCACGGGGCTGCGATCGACAAGACGTGCATGCATACAAGCAGGGTATCCACGTGTTGTGATCACCAACATGCACCGTGTACATATTGCGACATTTTTCACACCGGACAGTCCGCCCGCTCGGGAGGAGTCCAGTGAATCGACCGCGAACACTCTGCGCGACCTGTATGCCTACCCGACGGAGACCCCGCGGCCCTGGGTCCGCATCAACTTCGTGAGCAGCATCGACGGCGCCGTCTCCGTCGACGGCGTCAGCGGGTCGCTCGGCACACCCGCGGACAGGCTGGTCTTCGAGACCCTGCGGGAGCTGGCCGACGTCGTGCTGGTCGGGGCCGGAACCGTCCGGGCGGAGAACTACGGTGGGGCGCGCGTCGGCGCGGAGAGCAGGCGACGCCGCGTGGCGTCGGGGATGGCGGAGGTCCCGCCGATCGCCGTCGTGTCGGCACGCGCCCACCTCGACCCGCACTCACGCCTGTTCACCGACACCGAGGTAGCCCCGATCGTCGTCACGTGCACGGACGCCGACCCGGCGCGGATCCGGGCGCTCGCCGACGCGGGTGCGCGGATCGTGACGGCCGGCGAAGCGCAGGTCACCAGCGACGGGCTGATCGCCGCCCTCGCGGATCTCGGACTGCGCCGGGTGCTGTGCGAGGGCGGCCCGAGCCTGTTCGGGCAGCTGACCGCGGACGACGCCGTCGACGAGGTCTGCCTGACCACGGCGCCCGTGCTCGTCGGCGGAACCGCGGGTCGCGTCGCCACCTCACCGGGAGCCCGGGTCACCGCGATGACTCCCGCGCACATCCTCACCGACACCGACGGCACCGTCCTCACCAGATGGGTGCGGCTGCCCCGCCCGTAGGGGAACCTGGCAGGGTGGTCGCCATGCGCAGATCGGTGTTGCTCGCAATGGTTCTCGTGGTGTGCAGCGCGTGCGGAGCCGGACCGTCCAACCGGCCGCACGTGGCGGTCGAACGCGAGGGCGGCGGCAGCGAACCCACCGCGACGGAGACCGAGAACGCCGACGCTCCCCCGCCCGTGTTGCAGACCCCGAAGAACGATCTGGCATGGACGGACTGCACCCAGAGCACCCTCGGCGCCCTGGGCCCGGGAACGACACCACCCGCCGGGCTCATCTTCGAATGCGGCTCGTACGAGTCGGCCGTCGACGAGAGCGGCACCCTGCCCGGCTCCTTCACGATGGGTGCGATGCGGGCACGCCTCGCCGACACCCCCGAGAACGCGGCCCCGCTGGTGCTCACGTCGGGATCGGACCGGTCGTCGACCGCGACGCTCGCAGCGCTGAGCACCGGCGGTCTGACGTCCCTGCTGTCGACGCGACCGGTGGTCGCGGTGGACCGCCGCGGCATCGCCTCCTCGCAGGAGATCGAATGCCTCACCCCGGAGCTCCGCAGCAGCCTGGCGAATCTCGGGCAGTTCGACCCGGGGACGGGTGACCAGGTCGACAAGGTGACCGCGCTGGGCCGCGACGCCACCATCGCGTGCACCGACTACCTGCAACCGCAGGAACTCGCGTTCGACAGCACCCACGCCGCCGACGACATCGAGGAGCTGCGCCGCACCTGGGACGTCGATGCGCTCGGGATCCTCGCCACCGGCAACGGCAGTGCCGTCGCGCTCAGCTACGCCGCCAAGTACCCCGATCGGGTCGGCCGGCTCGTCCTCGACTCCCCCGCCGTCACCACGGTGGATGCCGCGACCGCCACCGAGCAGCAGGTCGCAGGTCAGGAGGCGGCGTTCGACGCGTTCGCGCGCCAGTGCACCGCCCTGAACTGCTCCCTCGGCGCCGATCCCCGCGCCGCGATGACCGACGCCGTCACCCGCGCCGCGAACGACCAGATCCCGCGAGTCTCCGCGAACGCCCTCCTCACGGCGGTGTCCGGGTCGCTCGCCGCGGCGGGCGGCGACCAGCAGGGCCGCGTGCGCGCCCTGTCGGATGCGGTGTCCGCCGCCCTCGCCGGAAACACGGCGCCGATCCTCGCGGCGGTCGCGCAGGCCGAGGCAGCCTACGAGAGCGACGGCCAGTTCATCACCCGCTGCACGGACGGCCAGCAGTGGCCCGCACCCGACCGGGTCCGCGACCTGCAGAAACTGTGGAGCGAACGGTTCCCGCTGTTCGGCCCCAACGCCGCCGTCGGACTGCTCACGTGCACCTCCTGGCCCGCGACCGCGCCGCCCGCCCTGCCCGGCGAGCTGCCGCTGCCGGTCCTGGTGCTGAGCGGCACCGCCGACCCCGTCGTCGGGAACGCCGGAATAGGGACGGTGACCGGGGCCGTGTCGAGCGCAGGCGCCGCGACGGCGACGTTGACGTGGCACGGCAGCGGCCACCCCGCCACCCATTCGGACTGCGCGCAGAAGTCGATCGTCACCTACGTCGCGGACGGCGTGCTGCCCCCGGACGGCAGCGCCTGCCCCGCCTAGCCGACGTGCTCCGCCCGACACCCCAGGGGGTGCGTGACCGCACGTCAGGGCTTCTCGGTGTACCGTGCCGTGGTGTTCCTTCGACAACTCGAACCGCGCACCGGGCGGACTGCCAACGAGGTCATCAACTTCGCGCTGTGGCCGATCGCCGTCATGACAGTGCTGCATCGAGTGGTCGTCAAGGCGGTCAACGGGTACATCACCGACGACTTCCGCCCGGTCTACAACGCTGCGCTGGCCTTCCTCAACGGGCGGCCCGTCTACACCGCCAACTTCAACTGGGTCGATCCGCATTACCTGTATCCGCCGTCCGGCACCCTGCTGATGGCGCCGATCGCGGTGATCGACCCCGAGAAGTCCCGGTGGTTGTTCATCATCGCCAACGCGATCGCCATCGTGATCGCGTTGTACCTGCTCCTGCGACTGTTCGGCCTGGGATTGAACTCCATCGCGGCCCCGATCCTGCTGCTCGCCACGTTCTCCTCCGAGACCGTCACCAACACCCTCGTCTTCACCAACATCAACGGCCTGGTCCTGCTCGGCGAGATCGCGTTCCTCGTGTTGCTGATGAAGCGCAAGGACATGTGGTCCGGCGTCGCCATCGGGCTGACGTTCGCGGTCAAACCGATCCTCGCCCCACTCCTGCTGCTTCCTCTGGTGCGCGGACAGTGGAAGGTGTTCGTCACCGCGATCGGCATCCCCCTGATCCTCACCGCCGTGGCGTGGCCGCTGTCCGCGGACCCGATGGACTTCGTGCGCCACACGGTGCCGTACCTGATGGAGTCGCGCGACTACTTCAACAGCGCGATCGTCGGCAACGGCAAGTACTACGGACTCCCCACGGCCATGATCTGGTCCCTGCGCGGCGTCTTCACCGCCATCGTGCTCACATCCCTGTGGCTGCTCTACCGCTACTACCGCCATGACGAGCTGTTCTTCGTCGTCACCACGTCCGGGGTTCTGCTGACGGCGTCGTGGCTGCTCGGCTCGCTGGGCCAGATGTACTACTCGATGATGCTGTTCCCGCTCCTGATGTCCGTGGTGCTGAAGAATTCGGTGATGCGGAACTGGCCGGCGTGGCTGGCCGTGTACGGGTTCATGAGTTACGACAGCTGGCTGTCGAGCCGGTTCATCGAGGCCGGCCGGACCGCCGAGTACATGAAGACCACGCTGGGGTGGAGCCTGATGCTCCTCGTGATCTTCGGTGTGCTGACCGTCCGCTACGTCACGGCGCGGCGCGAGCGGCGACTCGACCGGGGCATCGATCCGGCGTTCCTCCTCGAACCGGACGAGAAGACTCTCGACACCCCGCCGCGGGAACCGGAGCCGGACGAGCAACCGCAGGTCGAGTCGGCCACCGCAAAGACGTAGGCCGCATCACGCGCCGGGCGTCACGGCCGGAATCGGCGAAACGTATTAGCGTGGAGCCATGAGTTCGCAGCAGCAGGATCCCACGCAGTCCGCCCCGAAGGTTGCTCTCTCCGACAGCGAGTGGCGCGAGAAACTGACACCCGAGGAGTACGCGGTGCTGCGCCAGTCCGGTACCGAGCGCCCCTTCGTCGGCGAGTACACCGAGACGAAGACGGAAGGCGTCTACCACTGCCGGGCCTGTGGCGCCGAGCTGTTCCGCAGCTCGGAGAAGTTCGAATCGCACTGCGGGTGGCCGTCGTTCTTCGATCCGGCCGACTCGGACGCCGTCATCCTCCGCGAGGACACGTCACTGGGCATGCGCCGCATCGAGGTGGTGTGCGGAACGTGCCACAGCCACCTGGGCCACGTCTTCGAGGGCGAGGGCTACCCCACCCCCACCGATCAGCGGTACTGCATCAATTCGATCTCGCTGGTCCTGCAACCGACCGGCGAATGATCGTCGGTGGATCGAACGCCCGGATCGGCGGTAGCTCGCCCTCGTAGCGTTCGATCTCGACGAGCACGTGCTGGCCCGTGCAGCCGTGGGACAGTGACGACGTGCCCACGTCCGGGGTCAGCACGTTGGGGTTCCCGTGCACGCACAGGGAATCCGGGTCGGTGGCGTCGAGCGGGTCGTACCAGGCTCCCGTCGACAGCTGGACCACCCCGGGGCGGACGCCGTCGTCCACCACCACACCGGCGAGGCAGGCGCCGCGGTCGTTGAAGACGCGGACGACGTCGCCGGCGGTGAGTCCGCGGTCGTCGGCGTCGTCCGGATGGATTCGCAGCGGTTCGCGGCCCCGGATCTTCGATTTCTGGCTGGTACCGCCGTGGTCGAGTTGGCTGTGCAGGCGGGTACGCGGCTGGTTGGCGATCAGATGCAGCGGGAACTGCCGTGCCCGCCTGCCGCCCAGCCATTCCTCGGGCTCGTACCAGCGCGGGTGTCCGGCGCAGTCGTCGTAGCCGAATCCGTCGATGTCGGCGGAGAAGATCTCGATCCGCCCACTCGGGGTGGCGAGGGGGAATTTCACCGGATCAGCCCGGAAGTCGCCGAACAGGATCAGGTCGTCCTCGGTCCGCATCCGCACGTGGCCCTGCGTCCAGAAGTCGTCGAAACTCGGGGCGGGACCGCCGTCCGCGCGGACGAAGTCTCGCCACTGCCCGTACAGGTGCTCGAGCCACTGCTCGGACGAGCGGCCCTCGGTGAACTTCTCCCCGACACCCAGTTTCCGGGCGACGGCGGCGAACGTGTCGTAGTCGTCCTGCGCGTCGGCGTACGGCCCGACGGCGGCGTGCATGGCGACGAGCAGCGGGTCGTTGCGGGTGCAGCTGAGGTCGGCCCGCTCGAGCGACGTGGTGGACGGGACGACGATGTCCGCGTGCCGGGCCATCGGCGTCCAGTAGGGGTCGTGGACGACGATCGTGTCGGGACGGGCCAGCGCCCGGCGCAGACGGGGAATGTCCTGATGGTGGTGGAACGGGTTGCCGCCCGCCCAGTACAACATCTTGATGTCCGGGTACGTCAGCCGCTGACCGTCGTAGTCGAACGGTGCACCCGGGTTCAGGAGCATGTCCGAGATCGCGGCCACGGGGATGAAGTCGCGGACGGGGTTCAGGCCCTGGGGAAGCGTGGGCAGCGGGTACGGGACGGGGGCGAGCCCGGGCTCGTTCATGGAGCCGTAGCCGTGGCCGAAACCACCACCGGGGAGGCCGATCTGGCCCAGCATCGCGGCGAGGGTGACCCCCATCCACGGGGCCTGCTCACCGTGCCGGACCCTCTGCAGCGACCAGGTGACGGTCACCATCGTCCTGCCCGACGCCATCCGCCGGGCGAGGGCCACCAGGTCTCCGGCGGCGATGCCGGAGATCTGCTCGGCCCACGCGGGTGATTTCGGTACGCCGTCGGAGCGCCCGAGGAGGTAGTCCTCGAACCGGTCGTAGCCGACGCAGTGGCTGCCCAGGAATGCCGTGTCGTGCAGGTCTTCCGTCGCGAGGACGTACGCGAGGGCGAGCATGATCGCGACATCGGTGCCGGGCACCGGGGCGTGCCGTTCGGCGGCGCCGTGCACGTCGTCGCGCAGCGGACTGAACGCCACGACGGATCCGCCGCGGCGCCGCAGGGCGTCGAGTGCGTCGCGGGTGGGGTGGTCGCTGGTCCCGCCGTGATTGACGCCGGTGTTCTTGAGGGGGACGCCACCGAAGCACACCATGAGATCGGTGTGCTCGGCGATGATCTTCCAGGACGTGGAGCGGGCGAACATCTTCCAGTGCGTGCCCACCACCCGGGGCATGATGACGCCCGTCGCGCCCAGCGAGTAGCTGTGCACCGAGCGGGTGTAGCCACCGAGGGTGTTCAGGAACCGGTGGACCTGACTCTGGGCGTGGTGGAACCGTCCCGCGCTGGCCCAGCCGTACGAACCGCCGTAGATCGCACTGTTGCCGTGCGTGTCGACGACCCGGCGCAGTTCGTTCGCCAGCCGCTGGGTCAGCTCTTCCCAGTCGACCGACACGAACTCGTCGGAGCCGCGGGAACTGCTGGGTCCCGGGCCGTTCTCGAGCCACCCGCGGCGCACCACCGGGCCGGTGATCCGCGCCTTGCTGCGGACCGACCCGGCGATGTTGCCGAGCACCGGTGACGGGTTCGCGTCACCGGTGTACGGGTGGGCGGCGACGACGTCGCCGTCGGCGACCTCGGCCTCGAACATGCCCCAGTGCGACATGTGCTGGTAGCGGGGCGCGGTGCGAGCCCCGTCGGCGTCATTCATCTGTGCTGCGTCAGATCACGGCAGAGCGGTGATCAGCTTCTCCACATCCACCCGCGGGCCGGTGAAGAACGGCACCTCCTCGCGGACGTGCAGACGGGCCTCGGTGGCGCGGAGGTCGCGCATGAGGTCGACGATGCGGTACAGCTCGGGCGCCTCGAACGCGAGAATCCACTCGTAGTCGCCGAGTGCGAACGAGGGCACGGTGTTGGCGCGGACGTCCTTGTACGTGCGGGCCGCCATGCCGTGGTCGGCGAGCATCTTGCGCCGCTCGTCGTCGGGGAGCAGGTACCACTCGTAGGAGCGGACGAACGGGTACACGCAGATGTAGTTGCCCGGGTCCTCACCGGCCAGGAACGCCGGAATATGGCTCTTGTTGAATTCGGCGGGACGGTGGCACGCGACGTTGCTCCACACGGGCTTGCTCGCGCGGCCCAGTGCGGTGGTGCGGCGGAAGTCGGCGTAGGTGGCCTGGAGGGCTTCGATGCTCGCGGAGTGGGTCCAGATCATGAAGTCGGCGTCGGCGCGCAGGCCGGCCACGTCGTAGAGCCCGCGCACCACGACACCCTTGTCGGCCTGACCTTCGAAGAAGATCCGCGCCTCCTTTATCACAGCTTCCCGGTCGTCCCCGAGTACACCGGGTTCCACCTGGAACACCGAGAACATGAGGTAGCGGATTTCAGAGTTCAATGCGTCGAAGTCGAGGCGTGCCATGGGTCTATCGTGCCACTCGCCCGGCGAGCCGTGCAGCCGCCGTCGTCGCAGCGGCCACACACGCGGGAACACCCACCCCGTGCAGCAGTGCCCCGGACACCTCGAGACCGTCCAGACCTGCGACTTCCTGCTCGATCACCGCCACCCGCTCGAGATGGCCGGGACCGTACTGCGGCAGGCCGCCGTGCCAGCGCTGGACGTGGACCGCGACGGGCTCCGCGGACACCCCGGTGACGGTCGCGAGGTCCCGCCGGGCCGCGGCGATCAGCTCGTCGCCGGGTGCGTCGACGACGGCGGCGTCGCCGAACCGTCCGAACGACGCCCGGACGAGGGTCACCTCCCGCTCGGCGAGGTGCGGCCACTTGCGGCTCGACAGGGTGAACGCTTTCGCGCCGAGCGCGGCGTCGGTGGCGACGAGGATCCCGGAGTTCTGCGGGAGGTCGACCCGGATCGGCAGCGCCAGCGCGACGACCGCCGAGGAGGCCAGCGGGATGTCCGCGGCGGCCGCCGACGCGCGGGGGGCGATGCCGGCGAGCAGGTCGGCGAGCTGCGGGGCGGGCACGGCGAGCACGATCCCGTCGACGCGGCCCACCGGGTCCGCCGACCAGCCGTCGCCGTCCCGGCCGAGCGTCCGGATCCGCTGGTGCACGATCTCCGCCGACGCGGCCTCCGTCAGGGCGCGCAGCAGGACGCCGTAGCCGTCGCGCAGCGCCCCGAACACCGGTCCGGGGGACGGGGCGGGGAGGGCGTCCGCCACGGCCGCGGACAGGCTCGTGGCACCGCGGTCGAGCGCGGCCGCGAGTGCGGGGAGCGCGGCACGGACGCCGATCGTGTCCGCCAGACCCGAATAGACCCCTCCGAGAAGCGGATCCACCGACCGCTGGACCACCTGCGCGCCGAACCGGTCGCCGACCAGTGCACCGACGGCGATGTCCGCGCCCGGTGTCCAGTCGAGGGGCACCGTCCGCTCCCCCGCCACCCGCGCGAGTGTCCGGTCGTCGACGAGACCGCGCAGACTGTTCCCGTCGGCGGGGATCCCCATGAGGGTGTCGGCCGGCAGCGGGTGCAGCGCGTCCTCGGACCAGATGAGCGGCCGCAGTCCCGCCGGGTACACCAGCTGGTCGGAGAGGCCGAGTTCGCCGAGCAGGGCGGGCAGTTCCGGGCGCCGCGCGATGAAGGCTTCCGCCCCGACGTCGACGGGCTCCCCCGCCAAGTCGACTGTGCGCAGCTTGCCGCCGAGCCGCTCCGCGCCGTCGGCGAGGATGATCCGGGCATCGTCGCCGAACCGTTGCCGCAGCCGGTACGCGGCGACGAGCCCGGAGATGCCGCCGCCGACGACGAGAACGGTCGGCGACGACCCGGTCACAGTGAGTGCACCAGCTCGACCAGCGCGGTCAGCGCGCCCGGGTCGGTGTCGGGCAGGACGCCGTGCCCGAGGTTGAAGATGTGTCCTGTGGCGCCGGCGGCGAGGGCGGCGTCTGCTTCCGCGGTGATGCGGCGGACCTGCTTCTCGACGGCTGCCGGACCCGCGAACAGCACAGCGGGGTCGAGGTTGCCCTGGAGCGCCTTGCCCGGGCCGACCCGGCGCGCCGCCACGTCCAGGGGGATGCGCCAGTCGACGCCCACCACGTCGGCGCCCGCTTCACCCATCGCGCCGAGCAGTTCACCGGTGCCGACGCCGAAGTGGATGCGCGGCACCTTCGCGCTCTCCACCTCGGCGAACACCCGCTCGGAGTGGGGCAGCACGAATTCCCGGTACTCGGCGAGGGACAGCGCGCCGGCCCACGAGTCGAACAGCTGGATCGCGTCGACGCCGGCGCGCAGCTGGGTCTGCAGGAAGGTGATGGTGGTGTCGGCCAGGGAGCCGAGCAGCGCGTGCCACGTCTTGGGGTCGGAGTGCATGAGTGCCTTCGTGCGCTCGTGATTGCGGCTCGGACCGCCCTCGACCAGGTACGAGGCGAGGGTGAACGGGGCTCCGGCGAAGCCGATCAGCGGCGTCGACCCGAGTTCCGCGGTGAGCAGCTGCACGGCCTGGGCGACGGCGCCGACTTCCTCGGGCACGAGGCGGGGCAGGGCGGCGACGTCCGCGATCGACCGGACCGGGTTCGCAACGACGGGACCGGTGCCGGCGACGATGTCGAGATCGATGCCGGCGGCCTTGAGCGGCACCACGATGTCGGAGAACAGGATCGCGGCGTCGACGCCGTGCCTGCGCACGGGCTGCATGGTGATCTCGCAAACAAGCGCCGGGTCGAAGCACGACTCGAGCATGCCGACCCCCGACCGGATCTCGCGGTACTCGGGAAGCGAGCGGCCCGCCTGCCGCATGAACCACACCGGGCGACGGCCGGGGGTCCGGCCTTCCGCGGCCGCCAGGAGGGGTGCGTCGGGGAGCACCCGCCTCGCGGCGTACGTCGCCCGTTCACTCATGCCTGCATTGGTGCTTTCCAACCCGCTCATCGGTCCTCGCGCTCTCTGCCTGCTCGAATTTCGGCAGCTCTCATGCTGCCATGCCGGGACTCCGCCGCCGATCGGCCCTGCTCGGCGCGCCTCCGACGAGATGTGTGGGTCCGGGTCTAACGTCCCGAGCTGTGACGACTTCGGGATCGCCCGCCGAACCGGCCGAGTTCCGCGCCGCGGTCGAAGCGATGAATTCGGCGCAGGTTCGCGCGGACATCGAGCTGGGCCCCATCCGGCCCCCGCAACGGCTCGCGCCATACAGCTACGCCGTCGGCGCAGAGGTCGTGCACGAGGAGACCGGGGTCGTCGCCGAACAGAGCGAGGGTGACGCGTTCGGCAGATTGATCCTCCTGTTCGACCCCGAGGGCGACGAGGCCTGGAACGGCACGATGCGGCTGGTCGCCTACATTCAGGCCGATCTCGACGCCGCCGTGGCGTCCGACCCCCTGCTTCCCGAGGTGGCGTGGAGCTGGCTCGTCGACGCACTCGAGTCGCGCCACGAACCGCTCAACGCGCTCGGCGGGACGGTGACGGCGACGACGTCGGTGCGCTACGGCGACATCGCCGGTCCCCCGCATGCGCATCAGCTGGAACTGCGCGCGTCGTGGACGGCGACGTCGGTCGAACTGGCCACGCACGTCGAGGCGTTCTGCGAGGTACTGGCCTACGCGGCCGGTCTGCCGCCCGCCGGGGTGTCGCAGCTGCGGACGCTGGACGGCAAGTAGTCAGGCCGATTCGGTGCCCGCCGCGGGCACGTCGGTGGTGGCGCTGCGCGACCATTCCAGGAATCGTCCGACCGCCTGCGTGACGGAGATGCTGCGGATCGAGGGGAACACGTCGAACGCGTGCTGCGCGCCCTTCAGTTCCGCGTATACGACGGGATTGTCGGACACCTGCCGGAGTTCGTCGACGAAGATCCGCGCCTCGGCGACGGGAATGAGCGAATCGCTCGTGCCGTGGATCACGAAGAACGGCGGTGCGTCCGCCCGGAGGTGCGCGAGCGGCGACGCGGCCCGGTAGTCGTCGGGGAACTTGGCCTGCTTGCCGAGCACCATCGGCATCAGTCCGGAGTGCACACGCTGGAGGACGGCTTTGATTCCGGTGTCGCCGGCAATGTCGTAGACACCGTAGTACGGGACGCACGCCTGAACCGACGTGTCGACGTCCTCGAATCCCGGCTGCAGGTGACTGTCGTTCGCGGTGAGTCCCACCATGGCGGCGAGGTGGCCACCCGCGGAACCACCTGTGACGGCGATGAAGTCGGGGTTGCCGCCGTATTCGTCGACGTGCTCGCGAAGCCAGGCCAGGGCCTGCTTGATCGCGATCAGGTGCTGCGGCCACTTCGCCTTCGGCGACAGCGGGTAGTTGACGGCCGCGCACACCCACCCCCGCGAGGCCATCTCGAGCATGAGTGGCAGACCCTGCTGATCCTTGTTCCCGATCACCCATCCACCACCGTGAATCTGCAGGAGGACCGGGCTCTTCGACGGCAGATCCTGCCGGTGGTAGATGTCGAGGCGGGCCCGGCGCCCGCCCGGCCCGTACGCGAGGTTGCGGACCCGGGTGACCGCCTTGTTCCGCATCCAGAACGGGTTGAGAAGTTGCCGCCACACGGGTCGCCCCGGATGGTCGATGGCGCTGTCGCGGTCGGTGTAGTTCTCGCCGAGCGTCTCGACGAGAGCGGATTCGGCTTCCGCTCCGGCGCCCCGGCCGGTGGCGATCACGGCGGCGAGGCCGGCGGCGGATGCGGCGGCCAGCGCGAGGCCGACACGGTCGCTTCGGGTCCGCGTTCCGTGCCGCGCGGCGTGCTGGGCGGCGTCGGCGGCGGTCACGGCGAGGAGGTGCGGCGCGAGTTCGGTGGTGAGCCACCCCGAGAAGAACGCGACCACCGACGTGGGCGCGCCGGGCAGGGGACGCAGGGCGTTGGCGGCGAGTGCGGCGCCGACGGCCTGCCGGAGAACGAAGCCTCGGGTCATACCCCAACCGTAGAACATGTTCTAATCAATCGGTTGCCCACCCCGGCCCGCGGGCGCCGGATCGAGAACGAGACGGAACGCCATCCCGCGGGGCCGGATGCGACGCCGACCTCGCAGTTCCACGATTCGATGGACCAACTTCTAGAACGTGTTCTAGTATCGGACACATGCAGCGACTCAGCGGTCTCGACGCGTCCTTCCTCTACCTCGAAACGTCGACGCAACTCCTCCACGTCTGCGGAGTCATCGTCCTCGACGTCTCGACGGTTCCGGGCGGCTACACGTTCGCCCAGCTCAAGGCGGAGCTCGGCGCGCGCACCGAGGCGATTCCCTCGTTCCGGCGCAAGCTGCAGGACTCGAAGTTCAACCTCGACCACCCCGTGTGGGTCGAGGACACCGACTTCGACATCGACCGGCACTGCCATCGCGTCGCGCTCCCCGCCCCCGGCGGCCGCGACGAACTGGCCGAGCTGTGCGGGGACATCGCAGGCATCCCCCTCGACCGCGCCCGGCCACTGTGGGAGATGTGGGTGATCGAGGGTCTCGAGGACGGTTCCGTCGCCGTGATGTCGAAGATGCACCACGCCGGGGTCGACGGCATCACCGGCGCCAACATGATGGCCCAGCTGTGCGGCCTCGAACCGGACGCACCACGCCCCGGCCCCGGCGACTCCGCCGAGAGCGCGGGGCAGGCGAGCACACTCGACATCGCCGTGGGCGGGCTGCTCGCGGTCGCGTCCCGTCCCGCGAAACTGCTGAGAATCGTCCCGCAGAGCCTGACGCTGCTGCCCCGCTGGATCGGCCGGGCCCGCCGCGGCGCGGCGATGCCCGCGCCGTTCACCGCGCCGCGCACGTCCCTGAACGGCACGTTGACCAGTCACCGCAATCTCGCGTTCACCCAACTCGACCTCGAGAAGGTCAAGACGGTCAAGGACGCGTTCGACGTCAAGATCAACGACGTGGTGCTCGCACTGTGCTCGGGCGCACTGCGGAAGTACCTGCAGAATCGCCGGGAGCTGCCCGACAAGTCGCTGGTCGCCATCGTCCCGGTCTCGGTCCACGGAAAGTCGGACCGGCCGGGCACCAACCAGGTGTCCGGCATGTTCACCCAACTCGGCACCCAGATCGAGGATCCGGCCGAACGCCTGCTCGCGATCGGCGAGCACAACACGACATCCAAGGAACACAACGAGACCCTCGGCGCGAGCCTGCTGCAGGACTGGTCCCAGTTCGCCGGGCAGGCCGTGTTCGGCACCGCCATGCGGCTCTACTCGACCCTCGGCCTGGCGGAACGGCATCCGGTGGTCCACAACCTGGTGATCTCCAACGTGCCCGGGCCGTCGGTCCCGCTGTATTTCCTGGGCGCCCTGATCAAGGCGATGTATCCGCTGGGCCCGATCTTCCACGGCGCCGGGCTCAACGTGACGGTGATGTCACTGAACGGTCAGCTCGACGTCGGCCTGATGAGCTGCCCGGAACTCGCACCCCACCTCTGGGACCTCGTCGACGCGTTTCCCGCAGCGTTGGACGAGCTCGTCGAGGCAGCGGGGAACCGGTCGTGAACCCGCCGGTGCGCTGCGGGAATCCCGAAGCGACGTAGAGTCAGCTGTCATGTCCGAAGTCACCGACGACGCCTCGTCACCCGGCCCCGCCGAAGAGCCCGGCCGGCAGATCGTTCCCCTGCTCGCACCACGGGACGGCGTTCCCGACGTCGTGACCACGGCGGAGGGTGTCGCGAAGGCCGCGGCCGCGCTGAGCGAGGGCACCGGGCCGCTCGCCGTCGACGCCGAGCGGGCGTCCGGCTTCCGCTATTCGGCGCGGGCGTACCTCGTGCAGCTGCGCCGGGAGGGTGCGGGGACGGTGCTCCTCGACCCGATCCCCACCGCCGCCGATCTCGCCCCGCTGGCGGAGGTGATCAACCCGCTGGAGTGGATCCTGCACTCCGCCGACCAGGATCTGCCGGGGCTCGCGGAGATCGGCCTGGCACCGGCGACTCTGTTCGACACCGAACTGGCAGGGCGCCTCGCCGGGTTCGAACGGGTCGGTCTCGCCGCGATCGTCGAGCGGACGCTGGGCCTCGAACTCCGGAAGGGCCACGGCGCCGCCGACTGGTCGAAGCGGCCGCTGCCCGACTCCTGGCTCAACTATGCCGCCCTCGACGTCGAGGTTCTCGTCGAGTTGCGGAACGTGATGGCCGCGGAACTCGACGAGCAGGGCAAGAGCGATTGGGCTGCACAGGAATTCGAGCACATCCGGCTCGCGGGGCCACCGAAGCCCAAGGCCGACCGCTGGCGGCGGACGTCGCACATCACGTCGCTGAAGACGCAGCGGCAACTCGCCGCCGCACGCTCCTTGTGGCAGGCCCGTGAGGACCTCGCCCGTAAACGCGACGTCTCCCCCAGCCGGGTCCTACCGGATTCGGCGATCATCGACGCCGCGACGAAGGATCCCCGGAGTATCGAGGCACTGCGGGCGCTGCCCGTGTTCGGCGGTCCCCGCCAGCGGCGGCACTCCCGGATCTGGCTGCAGGCGCTCGAGGATGCCCGGGCGGTGCCGGACTCCGAACTCCCTCCGAAGACCCCGCCGTTCACGGGACCGCCACCGGCGAGCCGGTGGGCGCGACACGACCCCGACGCCGCCGAGCGGCTGACGGCGGCCCGCGCCGCGCTGGCCGCTCTCGGTGACGAGGTGTCGGTGCCGGTGGAGAACCTGGTGACCCCGGAACTCGTCCGCAGGTTGTGCTGGGACTGGACGGCCCCCGAGGGCGGCGAGGTCGAGGCGGCGATCGACCGGGTGCTCGACGCGGGCGGCGCCCGCCCCTGGCAGCGGATGCTGACCGTGCCCGTGCTGGCGACCGCACTGCTCTCCGCCGCCGAGAGCAAGGGTTCCGACAGCGACTGATCGACTGCACGGACACGCGAGTGAGCGCGTGAATTCCCGATGAGATACCCATTAAGTTACCCACGAGTAACGGTAGGGGTACGCTGGTCTGGAGGCCGGACGCCTGGCCGTGATCCGGAACCAAACTGCTCCATCAGGAGGAATTCGCGTGGCTCCATCCACCACAACTCAACGCAGCGTCGTGTTCGTCGACGGCATCCGCACTCCGTTCGGCAAGGCCGGCCCCAAGGGCATCTACGCAGAGACCCGCGCGGACGACCTCGTCGTCAAGACAATCCGCGAGCTGCTTCGCCGTAATCCGCAGCTCGACCCCGCGCGCGTCGACGAGGTCGCCATCGCCGCGACCACGCAGACGGGCGATCAGGGTCTCACCATCGGCCGCACCTCCGCGATCCTGGCCGGGCTCCCCGAGACGGTCCCCGGTTTCGCCATCGACCGCATGTGTGCCGGTGCCATGACGTCCGTCACCACCACCGCGTCGGGCATCGGCTTCGGACAGTACGACGTGGTGATCGCCGGCGGCGTCGAGCACATGGGCCACCACCCGATGGGCGAGGGTGCAGACCCGAACCCCCGATTCCTCGCCGATCGCCTCGTCGACCCCAGCGCGCTCGTCATGGGCAACACGGCCGAGAACCTGCACGACCGGTTCCCGACCATCACCAAGGACCGGACCGACGCGTACGCCGTCGCGAGCCAGAACAAGTACGAGGCCGCCCGCAAGGCCGGCTTCATCGCCGACACCCTCGTGCCCGTCGCCACCCGCTCCGCCGCGGGCTGGGGTCTGGCCACCGAGGACGAGCCGCCGCGTCCGGGCACCACGCTCGAAGACCTCGCCAAGCTGAAGACGCCGTTCCGTCCCGCGGGCCGCATCACCGCGGGTAACGCGGCCGGTCTGAACGACGGCGCGACCGCCGCCCTCCTCGCCGGTGAGGACACCGCGCTCGAACTCGGACTGCCGATCGGCATGCGCATGGTCGGATTCGCGTTCCAGGGCGTCGACCCCGCCGTCATGGGCATCGGCCCGGTGCCGGCCACCGAGAAGCTGCTGGCCCGTACCGGCCTGAAGATCGAGGACATCGGCCTGTTCGAGATCAACGAGGCCTTCGCCGTTCAGGTTCTCGCATTCCTCGAGCACTACGGCATCGCCGACGACGATCCGCGAGTCAACCAGTGGGGCGGCGCCATCGCGTGCGGCCACCCCCTCGCGTCCTCCGGTGTCCGCCTGATGACCCAGCTGTCCCGCCAATTCGCTCAGCGCCCCGACGTCCGCTACGGCCTGACCACGATGTGCATCGGTCTGGGCATGGGCGGAACCGTGATCTGGGAGAACCCGAACTTCGATGGAGCCAAGTAGATGACCGACATTGCAACGGCATTCGCCGACGAGGTCGTGACAAACGCGTACACCAAGACCGTCGCCGTACCCGGCATCGAGGGCCCGGTCGCGCTGATCACCCTCGACAACGGTTTCGACCACACCAAGCCGTCGTCGTTCGGCCCGGGCGGCCTGAAGGCCCTCGACGCCGCATTGGACGAGGCGTTCGCCGCCCATCCCGTCGCGATCGCGATCACCGGCAAGCCCTTCATCTTCGCCGCGGGCGCGGACCTCAAGGGTGTTCCGAGCATCACGAACCGTGACCAGGCGCTCGAACTCGGCCGGCTCGGGCACAAGGTGTTCCGCAGGCTGCGCGAGTCGTCCGTGCCGACATTCGCGTTCGTCAACGGCGTCGCGCTCGGCGGCGGGCTCGAGGTCGCGCTGCACAGCCACTACCGCACCGCATCCGAGAGCGCGGGCGCCCTGGGTCTGCCCGAGACGTTCCTCGGACTGGTCCCCGGCTGGGGTGGAACGCAGTTGCTGCCCAACCTCATCGGTCCCTCGAACGCCGTCACCGTCGTCCTCGAGAACGCGCTGAACCAGAACAAGACGCTCAACCCGAAGAAGGCCCTCGAACTCGGCGTCGTCGACGCGGTGTTCGGTTCGGCCGACTTCCTCGAGCAGTCGTTCGCCTGGGCCGCACAGGTCCTGGCCGGCGAGATCACCCCCGCACGCCCCGAGATCGACCGGGGCAAGGGCTGGGACGACGCGATCGCCCGCGCGAAGGCGATCGTCGAGGGCAAGACCAAGAACAACGCACCCGGACCGGTCAAGGCAGTCGAACTCCTCGAACTGGCCCGGACCACCGATCTCACCGATCCCGCATCGCTCGACAAGGGCTTCGCCGCCGAGGACGAGGCGCTCGCCGACCTGCTGCTCGCCGACGAGCTCCGCGCAGGCCTGTACGCGTTCGACCTGGTGAACAAGCGCGCCAAGCGTCCCGCAGGCGCACCGGACAAGTCCCTCGCCCGCAAGGTCACCGGCGTCGGCATCGTCGGTGCCGGTCTGATGGCCAGCCAGCTCGCGATGCTGTTCGTTCGCCAGCTCAAGGTGCCGGTCATCCTCACCGACATCGACCAGGAGCGCATCGACAAGGGCGTCGGCTACGTCCACGGCGAAATCGACAAGCTGCAGGGCAAGGGCCGGTTGTCCCCGGACGCGGCGAACCGCCTCAAGGGTCTCGTGTCCGGCTCGTTGGACAAGGCCGCGTTCGCGAAGACCGACTTCGTGATCGAGGCCGTGTTCGAAAACCTGGACCTGAAGAAGACGATCTTCGCGGAACTCGAGGAGCACATCACCCCGGAGACCATCCTCGCGACCAACACGTCCTCGCTGTCGATCACCAAGATGGCCGCGGACCTGAAGCACCCCGAGCGGGTGGTCGGCTTCCACTTCTTCAACCCGGTCGCCGTTCTTCCCCTGCTCGAGGTCATCAAGGGCGAGAAGACCGACGACGCCACGCTGGCAACGGCGTTCGCCACCGCCAGGGCGCTCAAGAAGTCGGCCGTCGGTTCCGCCGACCTGCCCGGGTTCGTCTTCAACCGGCTCCTGATCCGCACCCTCGGTGAGGTCATGAACGCGGTCGACGAGGGCACCCCGTTCGAGGTGGCCGACAACGCCATCGCCGAACTCGGCATGCCGATGACCCCGTTCACCCTGCTGTCCCTCGTCGGGCCGGCGGTCGCGCTGCACACCGGCGAGACGCTTGCCGAGGCGTACCCCGAGCGCTTCCACAACTCCCCCGGACTCGAGGCGCTGGTCGAGGCCAAGAAGTCGGCGGTGTGGAGCTACGGTGCCGACGGCAAGCAGGTCGTCGACCCCGAGGTCGCCGAACTGTGGAAGCAGGGCGACAAGGCGTCCACGTCCGAAGAGGTTCTGGAGCGCACGCGTCGCGCGTTCGCCGAGGAGATCCAGATCATGCTCGACGAGGGTGTCGTCGCCGCGGCCGAGGACATCGACCTCTGCCTGATCCTGGGCGGCGGCTTCGGCTTCTGGAACGGTGGCATCACGCCGTACCTGGACCGCACCGGCACGTCCGAAGCCGTCAACGGCAAGCGGTTCCTGGCACCGGGCGTCGCGAGCGTCTGACCCCAGGTGAGTGGCGACGTGCCCCGGCACACGTCGCCACTCACCTCCTCAGGAGACGGGGACGTGATCGGCGGCGGCGAGCGCCTGGCGGGCGTAGGCCCGCACGTCGGCGTCGGTGTCCTCGAGTGCAGTGGTGAGCGCGCCGACGGCGGCGCGGTCGCCGGACCACCGGCCGAGCGCGAGGACGGCGGCCTTGCGCACGTCGAGGTGCGCATCCGTCAGGGCGTCCGCCAGCGCGGGCACCGCGACTTCGGGGTCCGCTCCGGCGAGTGCCCGCGCGGCGCCCTGCCGGATCTGCCAGGCCGACTCCCGCAGCGCCGCCGTCGCGAGGGTCACGTCGTCGCCGTCGCAGCCCAGACTCGCGAACGCCGTGAGCGCGGCGGCGCGCACCAGCGGGTCGCGGTCGCCGGCCAGTGAGCGCACGGTGTCGACACCGCCGATCCCGATGGTGGCCAGACCGTGCGCGACGGTGATCCGCACTTCGCGGTTCTCGTCGTGTGCCCCCGCCGCCACCGATTCCCACCGGTCCAGCGACACCAGCGCCCGCACCGCTTCGATCCGGACGTGGTGATCGCCGTCGGACAGCGCGGTCAGGAACTGCTCCGCCGAACCGGCGTGCAGCGCGCGCAGAACGTCGACCACGGCGGCCCGGACCACGGCGTCACCCGACCCGAGGTGGTCGGCCATTCCGTCGGCGGACGGCAGCACCTCGACGAGTTCGCGCAAGCCGTCGGCGGCGGCGCGGCGCACCGTCACCGCACCGTCGCCGAGGGCGTCGACGAGGGCCGCCCCGAATCCGTCGGGGGTTCCTTCCGTCAGTACCGAGAGGGCCGTGACGCGGACCTGCGGGTCGGCGTCGCCCAGATACGGTGCGAGTTCGGCGACGCTCGGCGCGTCGAGTCCGAGGACCGCGACGATGGCCGGTGAGGACGGCTCCTGCCGGACCGGCGCCGCGATGCGCGAGCGCTCCTCCACCGGAGCCCGCCCCCCAACCAGTGGCGGCTGGGCGACGGGTATGACCGTCCGGTCCACCGGCGGAAGGGAATCGAGTCCGGGCACCGGCACGAAGTACGGTTCCACGGGGCGCTTGAGGAATTCCATGTCGCCGTTCTCGCCGCGCCGCAGATTCAGGTGGTATCCCCATTCGTCGTCCCGCTGCTCCGGGAGATCCGCACGCTCGTGGTAGAGCCCCCAGCGACTTTCGGTCCTGGTGAGGGAGCTGCGGGACGCCATTTCCGCGCAGTCCCGGATGAACGTGACCTCCGCGCAGCGCATCAACTCGTGCGGGGTGGTCGCGCCCATCCCGGCGATCTCCCCCGCCATCCGTTCGAACGTCTCGACGGCGATCGACAGCTTCGTCGCCGTCTTCGGCGGCGCGACATAGTCGTTGACGAAGCGGCGCAGCTTGTACTCGACCTGCGGCTGCGGCGGACCGTCCGGGTTGCGCAGCGGCCGGTAGATCAGCGCGTGCGCGGCGGCCAGCTGCTCCGCGGGCAGCGCGGTCGGCGCCTCGACGTCGGGCAGGGTACCGGTGGCGTGCGATCCGGCGAGGTCGCCGTACACGAATGCGCCGATCATGTAGTTGTGGGGGACGCAGGCGAGGTCGCCTGCCGCGTACAACCCGGGGACGGTGGTCGCGCCGTGCTCGTCCACCCACACCCCGGACGCGGAATGCCCGCTGCACAAGCCGATTTCGGAGATGTGCATCTCGATGTCGTGGCTGCGGTAGTCGTGGCCGCGGTTCGCGTGGAACGTGCCGCGGGTGGGGCGTTCGGTGGTGTGCAGGATCGACTCGAGCGTGTCGAGGGTTTCCTCCGGGAGGTGGCTGACCTTGAGATAGATGGGACCGCGGGCGGATTCGATCTCGCTCTTGACCTCGCTCATCATCTGACCCGACCAGTAGTCGGAGTCGACGAACCGCTCCCCCTCGGCGTTCACCTGGTAGCCACCGAACGGGTTTGCGACGTACGCGCACGCCGGGCCGTTGTAGTCCTTGATCAGCGGGTTGATCTGGAAGCATTCGATGCCGCTCAGTTCGGCTCCCGCGTGATAGGCCATCGAGTAACCGTCACCGGCGTTTGTCGGGTTCTCGTACGTGCCGTAGAGGTACCCCGACGCAGGGAGCCCGAGCCGGCCACACGGACCGGTCGCGAGGATCACCGCCTTCGCCCCGACCGCGACGAACTCACCGGTGCGGGTGTTCAGCGCCGCGGCCCCGACGGCCCGGCCGTTCTCCGTCAGTACACGGACGGGCATCAGGCGGTTCTCGATGCGGATCTTCTCCCGCATCTTCCGCTGCCGCAGCACCCGGTAGAGGGCCTTCTTCACGTCCTTGCCCTCGGGCATCGGCAGCACGTAGGAGCCGGAGCGGTGCACCCGGCGGACCGCGTATTCGCCGTACTCGTCCTTCTCGAACTTCACGCCGTACTTCTCGAGGCGCTGCACCATCGCGAAACCACGGGTCGCCGTCTGGTACACGGTGCGCTGGTTGACGATTCCGTCGTTGGCCCTGGTGATCTCGGCGACGTAGTCCTCGGGTTCGGCCTTGCCGGGGATGACGGCGTTGTTGACGCCGTCCATTCCCATTGCGAGCGCGCCCGAATGGCGCACGTGCGCCTTCTCGAGCAGGAGCACGTTCGCGCCGTTCTCGGCGGCGGTCAGTGCCGCCATCGTGCCGGCGGTGCCGCCACCGATCACGAGCACGTCGCAATCGAGACGGACGGTGTCGGCGAGGTCGGGGATGTCCATCAGGTCTCCGGAGTGTGGTTCAGCGCGGCGAGCACGTCGGCGCGCGCGGCGCGGGTGTCGGGGTGGTCGAGGTGGTCGCGGTCCCGGGGATGCGGGATGTCGACGAGCGCCCGCAGCGGCTGACCGGCCCGGCCGAGCACCGCGACGCGGTCACCGAGCAGCACCGCCTCGTCCACGTCGTGGGTCACGAACACCACGGTGGTCGGGTGAGTGCTCCACGTGTCGACGAGCAGTCGCTGCATGACGCCGCGGGTCTGCGTGTCGAGGGCGCCGAACGGCTCGTCCATCATCACGGCCCGCGGTGCCCCGGCGAGGCTGCGCGCCAACTGCACTCGTTGGCGCATGCCGCCGGACAGGTTCTTGGGCAGGAAGTCGCCGAACCCGGTCAGACCCACCTCCGCGATCCAGCGGTCGGCGGTCTCCCGGCGTCCCTTGCGGGGTTCGCCGCGGAGTGCGAGGGCCAGTTCGATGTTCGAGCGCACCGTGCGCCACGGGAGGAGCGCGTTGTCCTGGAAGACGACGGCCCGGTCCCGGGACGTCGACTCCACCTTCGCGCCGTCGGCGACGACGCGGCCCGAATCGGGCGGCAGCAGGCCGGCGAGTGCGCGCAGCACGGTGGACTTGCCGCACCCCGAAGGTCCGGTGAGCACGAGGATCTCGCCGGGGACCACGGTCAGCGACAGCGAACGGATGACGGGGTTCCCGGTGTAGGACAGGGTGACGTCGTCGAGGACCAGCGACATGCCGGCGGCCACGGACGCTCCGGCGGTGGCGGTCATGCGCGCTCCCCTCGTGGCAGCCAGCGGGTGACGCGCCTGCCGAGCAGCTCGACTGCGCCGGACGTCGCGAACCCGAGGATGCCGATGGTGATCATGCCGACGAAGACGCCGGGATAGTCGACGATCGTGTACGCCTGCCAGGTGCGGTACCCGACTCCGAGCCTGCCGGAGATCATCTCGGCGGAGATCACGCAGATCCACGCCACCCCGATCCCGACCGAGAGTCCACCGAACACGCCCGGCAGGATTCCGGGCAGCACCACCCGGGACAGCACGTCCCAGCGTCCGCCGCCGAGCGTGCGCACCGAGTCCTCCCACAATGTCGGGAGGGCCCGGACGGCGTGCCGGGTGCTCACCATGATCGGGAAAAACGCGGCGACGAACGTGATGAACACGATGCCGGCCTCGTCGCTGGGGAACAGCAGGATCGCGACGGGCACCACCGCGATGGCGGGGATCGGACGCGCGAGCTCCGTCAGCGGACCGAGGACGTCGGCGAACAGCTCCGATCTTCCGAGGGCGATTCCGGTGGCCACTCCGACCACGGTCGCGAGTCCGAATCCGCTGAGGATGCGGATCAGCGACTGCCCGAGGTCGAGGTAGAACAGCTCGCTCTGCAGCTGGGTACCGAACGCGGACACGACGTCGGTGACGGTGGGGAGCGTGTCGAACCGCAACCACACCCGCACATCGTTGGCGGTCAGCAACTGCCACGCGACGATTGCCGCGATCACGGACGTGATCCGCACGAGGCGTGACCGCCACGGCGAGGTTCGTCGGCGCGTCGATACCGGATCGTGTTCTTCGACAGCGACTTCGGGGTCGACCAGGACGGTCGACTGTTGCAGGGTGGTCACTGCCGCACCTCCTCGACCGCGCGGTCGTACGTGATCACACCGCCCGCGGGGTGTGCGCGCAGGTATCGGTCCGCCGCGGCGCCGGTGGTGAAGGGCAGGAAGTTGTCGCCGTCGCGCACCCACACCGATTTGTCCGCGAACCATCGCGTGCCCAGTTCGGTGTCGGGGACGAACGCGGCGCGGACGGTGCGGCCCTCGGCCCGGGCCTGTTTCACCGCGCGGAGCAGGCACGTCGGATTCGCGGCCGGCTGCGTCTCGGTGGCGCCGTCGAACCAGATCTCCCCGGCCAGCGCCGGATCGCTCGGGGCGGTGGCGCAGACGGGATCGGTGCCGGTGACCGAGGTCGGGTTGGAGGTGGACGCGAGTGTGGCGTCGTAGTCCTGCCCGTCGGCCTCGAACGCGGACCGGAGCGGAGCGTCGTTCACGAAGCCGTCGACGTCGAGGTCGGCGAAGTCGCCGATCGACTTCAGGTACGGCACATCGTTCTTCAGCGCACCGATCAGGCCCGGCTTGAGCGTGGTGTCGAACGACGTGCCGCCCGGGCCGTTGTACAGGTACACGACCTCCTGGGGCAGGCCGCTCGCGTCGGCCACGATCCGCGACGCCTCGAGCGGTTGCGTCTGGACGAACCGCGTGGCGTCGAGTTGCGCCCGGAGGAACGCGTCGAGAACCTCGGGGTGTTCGTCCGCGTACGCCTCACGGGCCACCACACCGTGCAGGGTCGGGGTTCGGAGTTCGGCGCCGTCGTACAGCAGCTTGGCCTTGCCCTGGAAGACGAGAAGTCCGGGCCAGGCGACGAACTGCGACAGCGCCGCCACCTGACCGGATTCCAGGGCCGAGGATCCGACCTGCGGCTGCTGGTTGAGCACTTCGACGCCGGTGCCCGGGTCGATTCCGGCGCGGTCGAGTGCCTGGACGAGGGTGCCGTGGCCTGCGGAGCCGACGCTCGCGGACACCTTCTTGCCGGCCAGGTCGCCGAGTGTGGTCGCCGGTGAATTCGGTGGCACCACCACCATGTTCAGTGCGCCCTGGGGGTTGTAGCCGGTCACCGAGACGATCTCCGTCTTCGAACGCGGGTTGGCCTGGGTGCGGGAGCCGTTGATCAGCATGGGGTAGTCGCCCATCGATCCGATGTCGATCTTCTCGGCCACCATCTGGGCGGTGATCGGCGCGCCGGTGTCGTAGTCCTGCCACTCGACGGAATACTTCGTCCCGGTCTGTTCCGTCACGTCCTGCAGGCGCTGTTCGAGGTATCCCTGTGCGCGCAGCAGCGTTCCGGCGGTGACGGTGTTGATCGTCTTGGACTGGTACCCGATGACGAGCGTGACCGCGTCACCGTTGCCGGCCGAGGGTTCGAGGGAGCAACTCGTCGCCACGAGTGTCAGTGCCGCGGCGGCGATCGCGAGGGTGGAAGAGCGTCGCTTCATCTGTGTGGTCTTTCGCTCAGCGGAGGAGGTACGGCATGTTCACGGTGACCGCGCCGGTCGGGCAGCGAGCCGCGCAGGGACCGCAGTACCAGCACTCGTCGACGTGCATGAAGGCCTTGCCGTTCTCCGGGTTGATGGCCAGCGAATCGAGCGGGCAGATCTCGACGCACAGGGTGCAGCCCTCGATGCACAGCGACTCGTCGATGGTGACGGGTACGTCGGCTCGTTGATTGACCAAGGTCATGAGGTGAGCTCCCAGTTCGTGATGTCGGGTCGGCGGACGAGGCTGCTGCGCATGGTGATTCGGTCACCGCGCATGCGGATGTATTCGAGGTCGACGGGACGTCCGTCGACGAGCCGGGTGAGGCGTTCGAGCAACAGGAGCGCCGCACCCTCGGGCGTCTGGAGGTTCGCGGCGGAATGGGCGTCGGCGTTCACGGATTCGATCGCCAGATCGGCGGAGCCGAGGGGCTGACCGCAGACCTCCTCGATCAGCGCGAACACGTCGTTGGTTTCGAGGTCGTGGCCGAGGATTTCGGCTCCGATGTCGGGAACGAGGTAGGTGAGGTCCAGGCTGAGCGGGAGGTCGCCGAGATAGCGCACTCGCTCGATGTAGACGGCGGGTTCGCCCGGCTCCAGCTGCAGGCGACGGGCGACGGCGGGCGGCGGGCTGATCTCCACGGCGGCGCGGACGTCGTTGCGGACCTCGCCGTGCCCCTTCAGCGTCTCCTTCAGCCCGAGCAGGGCGTCGAGACCGTGGTCGTACTTGCGCTGCGCCACGTGGGTTCCCACGCGCGGGGCCCGGTCGATGAGCCCCTCCTGCTTCAGCAGTGCCAGTCCGTCGCGGACCGCATTGCGGGACACGCCGAACTCGGCGGCCAACTCCGATTCGGACGGCAATCCGCGCTCGGCGAAGGAGTCCGCGTGGATTTGCTGACGGAGCAGGTCGGCGAATCTGCGCGCATGGTCCGCGCGGGAACTGCGCGACGCCGTCTGGAGGGGAGTCGGATTCACCACCATGGTTTCCTTCGTCGATAGTGCGTGTGAGCTGGACGAAGACAAACGCTAACGGCAGTCGGCGGGGCCCGGAGTCGCCGCGAACAGCCGCTCGGGGCGCCCCCGCGAATCGGCCGGGTCCGCGCCGGGACCGGAACGCCTCACCAGCGAGAACACGGCAACGACCCGGCAATGCGCCGGGCCGAGCCGGGCCGGGACGTTTCAATCAGGGTGATTCGAAGTCGCGACGTCCGCCCGTCGAGCGATCAAGTCTAGGTTAGGCTTACCTTCTGTTTTCGTCCTGAAGGAGTCGTTGCCGTGTTCGCACCCACCGCCAGACGTCAGATCGCCGTCGCACTCGCCGTGGCCAGTTCGTCCCTGTTCCTCGCCGCGTGCTCGTCCGGCGACAGCGGAGGCACCACGGAAGCGTCCGGTGAGGGGTTTCCGGTCACGATCGAGAACACGTTCGGATCGACCACCCTCGATGCGGCCCCCGAACGTATCGTCACGCTCGGATGGAACGCCCAGGACGTCGTGTACGCCCTCGGCGAGACACCGGTCGGCATGCCGAAGTACACGTACGGCGCCGAGGCGAACGGTGTGATGCCCTGGCTGCAGGACCGATTCGATCCGTCCCAGACCACGTTGCTCGACGCGGCCACGTCCACCCCCATCGAGGCGGTCGCCTCGCTGGCGCCCGATGTCGTCCTCGCCCCGTACGAGGGATTCGACCAGGCGACGTACGAGAAGCTGTCGGGAATCGCCCCCACGGTGGCGTACCCGGACAAGGCGTGGCAGACCACGTGGCAGGACCAGACCACGCTGGTCGGGCAGGCACTCGGCAAGAGCGCCGAGGCGGAGCAGCTGGTGGCCGGTCTCGACGACACCCTCGCGCAGACCGCCGCCGCGCATCCCGAGTTCGCCGGCAAGACGATCTCGGTGATCAACTTCGACACCGACGCCGCGACGGTCAACGTCTACATGCCCTCCGATCCCCGCGTCCAGGTGCTGACCCAGCTCGGGTTCACCGTGTCACCCGGCGTGCAGAAGCTGGCCTCTACCAATGATCCGGACAAGTTCTTCGCCGACATCTCCGTCGAGAACATCTCCGATGTCGACGCCGACGTCGTGGTCGCGTTCGTCCCGGAGAACACCACCGTCGCCGCGAACCCGGCCTACGCGAATCTCGGTGCCATCGGGCGTGGAACCGCGGTCGCGCTGTCGGACACGAAGATCATCTCGGGGCTCAGCCAGACCAGCGTTCTCGCGACACCGTGGGTTCTGGACAAGCTGACACCTCAGCTCAGCGAGGCCGCGAAGAAAGCGGGTGCCTGAACTCCCGCCTGACAGGCGGTGTCGGGCGTAGCGTAATCCGAGACACAAATTTCCGCTGTGCCCGCATCAGGAACGCTCGCCGAAAGCAGGTATGCGATGACGCAGATGTCCGAAAGACACACCGCGAAGGTCATCGGCGTCACTGTCGCCGCCGCGGTAGGTGGATTTCTCTTCGGTTTCGACAGCTCGGTCATCAACGGCGCCGTCGACTCCATCCAGGGCCACTTCGAGCTGGGGTCGTTCTTCACGGGCTTCGCCGTGGCGATCGCCCTGCTCGGATGTGCTGTGGGCGCGTGGTTTGCGGGTCGCCTCGCGGACCGCTGGGGCCGCAAGAAAGTGATGCTGCTCGGTTCGGTGCTGTTCGTCGTGTCTTCGCTCGGAGCGGGTCTCGCGTTCAGCGTCCCCGACCTGATGCTGTGGCGCGTCCTCGGCGGCCTCGGCATCGGTATCGCGTCGGTCATTGCGCCCACGTACATCTCGGAGATCGCGCCGGCCCGCTACCGCGGCGCGTTGGCGTCGCTGCAGCAGTTGGCCATCACTCTCGGCATCTTCGCCGCGCTGCTGTCGGACGCGGTCCTGCAGAACGCCGCGGGCGGCGCCTCCAACGAGTTGTGGCTGAACCTGGAGGCCTGGCGCTGGATGTTCATCGTCGGTGTGGTCCCCGCGGTCGTGTACGGCATTCTCGCCCTGCTCATTCCCGAGTCTCCGCGGTACCTCGTGGGCAAGCACCTCGATCAGGAAGCAGCCGACATCCTCGCGAACATCACCGGCGAGGTCAACCCGCACGAGCGCGTCTCCGAGATCCGACTCACCCTCCGCCACGAATCGACGGCGTCGTTCGACGATATTCGCGGCCCGAAGTTCGGGCTGCAGCCAATCGTCTGGGTCGGCATCTTCATGGCCATCTTCCAGCAGTTCGTGGGTATCAACGCGATCTTCTACTATTCCACCACGCTCTGGAAGTCGGTGGGCTTCACCGAGAACGAGTCGTTCACCACGTCGGTGATCACCTCGATCATCAACGTGGGTATGACGTTCGTCGCCATCCTGTTCGTCGACCGGATCGGCAGGCGCATCCTGCTCATGGTCGGCTCGCTCGGCATGTTCGTGAGCCTGCTCATGGCGGCAATCGCCTTCTCCCAGGCGACGGGCAGCGGCGACGACGTCGTGCTCCCCAGCCCGTGGGGGGCGGTCGCCCTGATCGGCGCCAACCTGTTCGTGATCTTCTTCGCCGCCACCTGGGGCCCGGTCATGTGGGTGATGCTGGGCGAGATGTTCCCCAACAACATGCGCGCCTACGCACTCGGCATCAGCACGGCGGCGAACTGGATCGCGAACTTCACGGTCACGCTGGCGTTCCCGCCGCTCACCCGCTCGGTGGGGCTGTGGTTCCTGTACGGACTGTTCGCGTTCTTCGCGCTGCTGTCCTTCTTCTTCGTCCGGTCGAAGGTCCGGGAGACGAAGGGGATGGAGCTCGAGGAGATGCACACCTGACCCAGGCACGAACGGATCCGGCCGAATCACAGTGTGATTCGGCCGGATTTCCGTGTGGGGCGCTCGGTCCTACTGGCCGCTGTTCTCCGCGCGCTGCGCATCGAGGTCGGCGACGACGCCGTTCTGCTGCTCGGGGCGCAGGTTCCCGAGGCCGGCGAACCATCCGGTGATCTGCCGGGCGACGTCCTGCGCGGTGAGGCCCAACTCGGCGTGGATCTGCGCGCGCGACGCGTGGTCGAGGAACCGTTGCGGAACGCCGAGATCACGACAGGGGACGTCGACCCCGGCCGACCGCAGCGCGGCCGACACGGTGGAACCGACACCGCCGTGCAGTCCACTGTCCTCGACGGTGACGACCATCGTGTAGTCCTCGGCGAGCTTCACCAGTGACTCCGGGACCGGCAGGACCCACCGCGGGTCGACGACGGTCGCCGAGATGCCCTGCTGTTCCAGGCGTTCCGCCGCGGCGAGCGCGAGACCGGCGAACGCGCCGACAGACACGATGAGCACGTCGTTCCGCCCGGAGGGGGCGCGAAGGATGTCGACGACGCCGTCGAGGCGGCTCACCGCGGGCACGTCGTCGCAGACCGTGCCCTTCGGGAACCGGAGCGCGGTCGGGCCGTCGTCGACGGCCAGTGCCTCGCCCAGTTCCTCCCGCAGGGTGACGGTGTCGCGGGGAGCCGCGACCTTCATACCGGGGACGATGCCCAGCAGCGACATGTCCCACATGCCGTTGTGGCTGGCGCCGTCGTTTCCGGTGATACCCGCGCGGTCGAGCACGAGGGTGACGGGAAGCTTCAGCAACGCCACGTCCATCAGCAGCTGATCGAACGCGCGGTTGAGGAACGTCGAGTAGACCGCGACCACCGGGTGCAGACCGCCCAGGGCGAGGCCGGCCGCCGACGTGACGGCGTGCTGCTCGGCGATCCCGACGTCGAACATCCGGTCTGGGTACTTTTCGCCGAACGCGGCGAGACCGGTTGGGCCCGCCATCGCCGCTGTGATCGCCACGATGTCCTGCCGGTGGCTCGCCAGATCGATCAGCTCTGCCGAGAACACCGACGTCCAGTCGGCGGACGCCGACCCCGTCGACCTACCCGTGATCGGGTCGATCACGCCGGTCGAGTGCATCTGATCGGCCACGTGGTTCTCGGCGGGCGCGTAACCCATGCCCTTGCGGGTGACGGCGTGGACGATGACCGGGCCACCGAACGCCTTCGCGCGGCGCAGCGCGGATTCGAGCGCGGCCTCGTCGTGTCCGTCGACGGGTCCGAGGTATTTGATGCCCAGGTCCGTGAACATCACCTGCGGGGCGACGGCGTCCTTGAGGCCCGCCTTCATGCCGTGCAGGACCGAGTAGGCGGTGCGGCCCACCCAGGGAAGTTTCTTCACCATCCGGCGCCCGCTGTCGAGGATGCGCTCGTATCCCGGCTGGAGGCGGAGGGCGGCGAGGTGGTCGGCGAGACCACCGATGGTCGGCGCGTACGAGCGGCCGTTGTCGTTGACGACGATGACCACCGAGCGGTCCTTGCCGGCCGCGATGTTGTTCAGGGCCTCCCAGCACATGCCGCCGGTCAGCGCACCGTCACCGACGACGGCGACGACGTGGCGGTCCTGACCGGTCAGTTCGAAGGCCTTGGCGAGGCCGTCCGCGTACGACAGCGACGCCGACGCGTGCGAGGACTCGACCCAGTCGTGATCGCTCTCCGCCCGGCACGGGTATCCGGACAGGCCACCCTGCTTGCGGAGCGAGTCGAAATCGTCCTTGCGGCCGGTGAGGATCTTGTGGACGTACGCCTGGTGGCCCGTGTCGAAGATGATCGGGTCGGCGGGCGACTCGAAGATGCGGTGCAACGCGAGGGTCAGCTCGACGACGCCCAGGTTGGGGCCGAGATGCCCACCGGTCGCCGCGACCTTCTGCACGAGGAACTCACGGATCTCCGCGGCGAGCTGCTTCATCTCCGCCGAATTCAGCTGACGAAGATCGTCAGGCGTCTGGATACGGGCAAGAACACCCAACGAGATCGCTCCCTCCGTGATGCACGCCGCCTTGCGTGCCTCTGCCGTGGCTTCGTGTCACGTCACAGTGGAACCAGTCTACGGAGCCGCCGGAGTGCGGGACACGCGGTATGGGCCGGTGCGGTCGCGTAGCGCGGGCTCGTCCTCGGGCATCCCGGCCACGACCGTGACCGGCTTCACACAATTGTGCCGCCGGACGGGCCCGTCGGAACACCCGACAGCTCCGTGAACAGCCTCTAGGGTCGACTCATGAGCACCGTCGTGGACGCGCTGATCGGGAAAGTCTTCGCCGCGACCCGGGAGAACCGCAGCGGCGAGCTCGCCGACTACATTCCCGAACTCGCCGCGGTCCCCCCCGACTCGTTCGGAATCTGCATCGCCACCGTGGACGGCTACGTGTACGAGGCCGGCGACACCCGCCTGCCGTTCACGATCCAGTCCATCTCGAAACCGTTCACGTACGCCCTGGCGCTCGCCGATCGCGGGTCCGGCGCCGTCGCCGAGAAGATCGACGTCGAACCGTCCGGGGAACCGTTCAACGAGATCAGCCTCGACCCGCGGACGGAGCGACCACGCAATCCCATGATCAACGCGGGGGCGATCACCGCGGCGTCGTTGGTGGCCGGGCCCGACCTGGACACGCGGTTCGAACGGATCCGGGCCACGTACTCCCGGTACGCGGGACGGGACCTGACGTTCAACCGGTCGGTGTACGAGTCCGAGTCACGGACCGGGCACCGCAACCGGGCCATCGGCCACATGCTGCGCTCGTTCGACATCATCACCGGCGACCCCGACGAGGCGGTCGACCTCTACTTCCGTCAGTGCTCCATCGACGTGACGTGCCGGGACCTGAGTGTGATGGCTGCGACGATGGCGAACAACGGCGTCAACCCCGTCACCCGGGAGACCGTTCTCGAACCAGCTCTCGTCGAGCGGGTCCTGAGCGTGATGTCGACGTGCGGCATGTACGACGCCGCAGGCAAATGGGTGTACGAGGTGGGGTTGCCGGCCAAGAGCGGCGTCGGGGGCGGGGTGGTCGCCGTCCTGCCCGGGCAGATCGGGATCGCGATCTACTCACCACGCCTCGACTCCCACGGCAACAGCGTCCGCGGAGTCGAGGCGTGCCGGGCCCTGTCGAACCAGCTGGAACTGCACTTCCTGCACGTCACCCGCGCCGCCCGCGCCGCGGTCCGCGCCCGATACTCCGTGTCGGACGCCCCGTCGCGGATGCGGCGGTCACCCGCCGAGCGCGCCGCACTCGACGACGTCGGCAAGCGCAGCCGCATCTACGAGCTGCACGGGGATCTGCTCTTCGCCGGCGCGGAGAGCGCCGTCCGCGAGATCGGCGGCGTCGAGGAGGACCTGGAGGTGGTGGTGGTCGACGTCCGGCGCGTCGACGACGTCAGCGGGGTCGCGCGCCGGATGTTCGAGACACTGCGGGCCGGCCTCGCCGATCACGGGTGTGCGATCGCGTTCGTCGACCCGGCCGGTCTGCTCGGCAACACCCGCTCGGACCTGGTGGGGAGGGCGGGCCGGGTGTTCGCCGACCTCGATGCCGCTGTGCAGTGGTGCGAGGACATCCTCCTCGAACACCACTGCAGCACGGCCCGTCAGGAGTCGTCCGTCACGATCGCCGAGCATCCCATGCTGTCCGCCCTCAGCGCGAAGCAGCTCCAGCGGTTCACCCGCGACCTCGTCACCCGCTCCTACGCTCGCGGTGAGCTCCTCATCCATCGGGGCGACCGCGCCTGCGGGCTGTTCCTCATCCTGTCCGGGCAGGTGAGCTCCACCGTCACCGACCAGTCGGGTGCGGTGCACAGGATGATGACGTTGTCGGCGGGGATGAGCTTCGGGGAGATGACGATGATGCTCGACTCCCGCTTCCTCAACGACGTGCGAGCCGACACGCCCGTGACGGTCGCGGTGCTGACGTCCGAGCGCTATGCCGAAATGGCCTCGGAGGAACCGAAACTCAAGCTGGCACTGCTCGAGCGTCTCGCGGCGGGCGCCTACGAGCAGCTCGACGTGATGCTGCGGTCGCTGCTGCGTCAGGGCGACGGACTCTGATCGGTCCGTGGGAAAACCCATTGCCCGAATCGGAAAAATCGGACAGGCTGGGGGCTCGGAATCGACGACGCGCGAATCGAAAGCAGGGTGCAATGCTCACAGCGACAAAGCTGGCCATCGAGACGACGGGACTCGTCAAGACCTTCGGATCCACCCACGCGGTCGACGGCCTGGATCTGGCGGTCCCCCTCGGGGGCGTGTACGGCGTCCTCGGACCGAACGGCGCGGGCAAGACCACCGCGATCCGGATGCTGGCCACGCTGCTGCCCCTCGACGGTGGAACGGCCACCGTGCTGGGGCACGACGTCGCGAGCGAACCGGACGCCGTGCGCAGCAAAGTCTCCCTCACCGGACAGTTCGCCTCGCTCGACGAGGATCTGACGGGCAGCGAGAATCTGCTGCTGCTCGGCCGGCTGTACGGGTACTCCCGCGCGGCGGCCCGCACCCGGTCCGAACAGTTGCTGTCCGCCTTCGGGCTCGACGAAGCGGGCAACCGGCAGGTGAAGAACTACTCCGGCGGTATGCGCCGGAGGCTCGACATCGCGGCCAGCATCATCGTCACTCCGGAGATGATCTTCCTCGACGAGCCCACCACCGGTCTCGACCCGCGCAGCCGCAATCAGGTGTGGGAGATCGTCCGCGCACTGGTCGCCGGCGGCACGACGGTGCTGCTGACCACGCAGTACCTCGACGAGGCCGACCAACTCGCCGACCGGGTGGCCGTCATCGACCACGGCAAGGTGATCGCCGAGGGCACCACCGGCGAACTGAAGGCTTCCGTCGGATCGGGTGCCCTGCACGTGCGGGTCACCGACATCGCCACCCGTCCCGCAGCGGCGGCGCTGCTGCGGGACGTGCTCGACGTGCCGATCATCGAAGAAGCCGATCCGGCCGCCCTCACCGCGCGAATCGACGACCCGGCCCGGGTCTCGCGGGCTCTGCCCGCACTCGACGACGCCGGAATCGGCGTCAGCACATTCGCATTGGGGCAGCCGAGCCTCGACGAAGTCTTCCTCACCCTCACCGGCCGACCCACCGAGGAGCATGCGTCATGACCTCCACCACCGACCGGACCGCCGACACCGCCAGCGCTGTCGCCGACGTCCTGAAGATGCCCGGCCCGAGGCCCGCGCGACCCACTGCATGGTCCACCTCCCTCTCGTTCGGCTGGCGGGCTCTGCTCAAGATCAAGCACGTCCCCGAGCAACTGTTCGACGTGACGATGTTCCCGATCATGTTCACGTTGATGTTCACGTACCTCTTCGGGGGCGCGCTGGCCGGTTCGACCAGCGCCTACGTCCAGTTCCTGCTGCCGGGCATCCTCGTGCAGACGGTCGTCATGATCACCATGTACACCGGCCTGACGCTCAACAAGGACATCGAGAAGGGTGTCTTCGACCGGTTCCGGTCGCTCCCGATCTGGCGTCCCTCCCCACTCGTGGGCGCGCTGCTCGGTGACGTCGTCCGCTACACGATCGCCTCGATCATCGTCCTGATCCTGGGGCTCGTCCTGGGGTTCCGCCCGGACGGCGGTCTCGTCGGTGTGGTGGCGTCGATCGGCCTGCTGCTGCTGTTCTCGTTTAGCCTGTCCTGGATCTGGACGATGTTCGCGATGCTCATGCGCACCGAGCAGGCGGTCATGGGCGTGTCGATGTTCATCCTGTTCCCGCTGACCTTCGCCAGCAACATCTTCGTCGACCCCGCGACCATGCCGGGCTGGCTGCAGGCGTTCGTCGGCGTCAACCCGATCAGCAAGCTGGTGACATCCATTCGCGGGCTCATGGCCGGGACGGTGGAGATCGCGGATCTCGCCGTCGTGTTCGGATGGTGCGCCGGCTTCGTGGTGATCTTCGGACCGCTGACGATGCGCCTGTACAACCGTAAGTCGTGACGGTGGCGACGACCGATGACGCCGAGAGATCGGTGACGGTACGGGGATCCGGAATCGTGTCGGCGGTTCCGGATCTCGTCCGCGCCACCGTCACCGTGACCGCGACGCGCCCCGCAGTGGCCGATGCGTTCGAGGCCGTCGCCCGGTCCACCACGGCCGTCACGGACACCCTGCGCGGGCACGGGGTCTCGGGGCCCGACCTCGCGACCACCGGGCTCTCCGTGCACTCCGAGTCCACCTGGACCGAGGGCCGGGGCAGCGAGGTCACCGGCTACACCGCCGCGACGACGCTACAGATCACCGTCCGCGAGGCGGGGGCGTCCGCATCGTCGCCGGCGCAGGTGGTGGCCGCCTGCGTCGGCGCGGGTGGCGACGACATCCGTCTCGGCGGACTCGAATTCGACTTCTCCGATCCTGCCGCGCTGACGGCGACCGCTCGGGACCGGGCCTGGGCCGATGCTGTTGCCAAGGCGGAGCAGTACGCCTCGCTGTCGCGTCGGGCGCTGGGCGAGGTCCTCGACATCTCGGAAGTCGACATCGGTGACGTGTCCCCGCGGCCGGTTGCGAAGGCGCTCGCGGCGGCCGACTCCCCGATCGCCGTCGAACGCGGCGAGAAGCCGACGCGGGTCGACGTCCGGGTGCGGTGGCGTCTCGTCTAGACCCGGGGGCCCCGCTGCTGGACCGACGCGGCGAACGTGTCGTTGAGCTGAGTCAGCGACGTCACCGCCGCCAGTGCCTGTTCCTGGGACCAGCCTTCGAGCATGCCGCGCAGCCGTTCGGCCCGGCGCTCGGTCGTCTCGCGCAGAATGTCCATCCCGTTCGGCGACACCCGAATGCGGGAGGCACGCTTGTCGTGGGGGTCGGCGGCGCGCGATACGTATCCCGCGTCGACCAGTTCGGAGATCTGTCTACTCAACGAGGACTGACTCACGCACAGGTCGGTGGCCAGTTCGTTCTGGCGGCACTCCCCCCGCGCGGCGAGCACGAAGAGCACGCTCGTCAACGCGGGCGGGATCGGGGTCTCGCCACTCGCCGAGACGACCGCCCGCAGCGATCGCCCGAGTGCGAACACCGCATCGACGAGCGCTTGCGCAGTATCTGCCTGTACCGACATCCAGTCCCCGTCCCACACACCCACTACTTGCGGGCCGACTATACGTTTTGTTGCGTTCGGTAAACAACAATGCGCCCGGTGTCAGCGCGTCAGCAACGCGATGCACTCCACGTGATGGGTGAGAGGGAATGCATCGAACGCGCGCAGCTCGTCGACATGATATCCCTGCGCGAGGTACAGACCGATGTCGCGGGCGAACGACGCCGGGTCGCACCCCACGTGCACGACCCGTTCGGCGCCCGCGGCGGCGACCGCCTCGATCACGTCACGCCCCGCACCCGCACGCGGCGGATCGAGCACCACGACCCGTGGCGGGGAGGCGAGTCCGGAGATCGCGCGCTCGACCCGGTCGGTGTGGAAGCGCACCTGCGGGAGGTCGGAGAGCGCGGCCTTCCCGTCCGAGACGGCCTGGCGCGAGGACTCGACGGAATCCACGTGCCCGGACGCCCCGGCACCGCCGGCG
The DNA here is from genome assembly GCF_042671975.1 of Rhodococcus sp. NPDC127593. NCBI lineage: Bacteria > Bacillati > Actinomycetota > Actinomycetes > Mycobacteriales > Nocardiaceae > Rhodococcus > Rhodococcus sp. NPDC127593. The sequence continues at coordinate 80,893 of NZ_JBHXWI010000032.1, forward strand.
AGGGCGGCGGCGAACACACCCACTCCCCCGTACAGGTCCCATGCGGTCTCGCCCGCGGACATCCCGGCCCATTCGGAGACCACGGCCGAATACGTTTCCGCGGCCCCGCGATGCGCCTGCCAGAACCCGGTGGCGGCCAGTGCCCATTCCCGGTCGCGCACCCGCTCCACCGGGCGACCCGATCCGACGACCACCCGCTCGGCGCGCGGCGCACCGCTTGCGGCGCGGCGCGCCATGGCACCGCGGCGCCCGGGACTCGTACGGCCGGTCCGCGACACCTTCGGCGGCGCGATCTCGACCACGTGCCGCTCCCCCGCACTGTCGAGAACGATCTGCACCTCGCTGCCTGGCTTCCAATCGTGTTCGCTCACACCGTCGTAGGCGGCCGAGTCGATCTGCGGGCACGCGAGGTTCGTGACGATCCCGGAACTGCGGTGCCGGTGATAGCCGGGGCGGCCGTCCGGGTCGACGGCGAGCCGCACCCGCGTGCGCCAGCCGGTGCCGTCTCCGGTGCCTGGCAGTTCCTCGACGTCCACGTCCCGCTGCAATCGCGCGAGCCTGGCCAACTGCTCGGACACGACCTGCGCCTTCATGTCCCGCTGCACGTGCAGGCTCGCGTGCGAGAAGTCGCAACACCCCGCGCCGCCCGGACCCGACACCGGGCACACCGGGCTGACCCGCTCCGGGGACGCGTCGAGGATCTCGATCGCGTCGGCCCGGCAGTAGGACCCGCCGCGGTCCTCGGTGACGAGGGCGATCACCCGCTCGCCGGGCAGTCCGTGCCGGACGAAGACCACGCGGCCCTCGTGCCGGGCGACGACGAAACCGCCGTGCCCGGGATTGCCCAGCCGCAGTTCGAGGCGGCGGTCCGACCAGTTCTCACTCAACGCTTCTCGCCCGTCACTTGTCGTCGGGTTCGTAGCCGCGGCGGGAGGCCCCGGCCGTGTATTCGATGTTCAGTGCCTTCGCCTTCTCGGACGAGTTCAGTTGCCACGGAACGCTGGTGACCATCACACCCGGCTGGAACAGCAGGCGGCTCTTGAGCCGCAGCGCACTCTGGTTGTGCAGGATCTGCTCCCACCAGTGACCCACCACGTACTCGGGGATGAACACGGTGACGACGTCCCGCGGCGAGTCTTTCCGGACGCGCCGCACGTAGTCGAGCACGGGTTTGGTGATCTCGCGGTACGGCGACTCGATCACCTTGAGCGGCACCGCGATGTCACTCTTCTCCCACCGGCGCACGAGTGCCCGGGTGTCGGGTTCGTCGACATTGACCGTGATCGCCTCGAGGGTGTCCGGCCGTGTGGCCCGGGCGTAGGCGAGCGCGCGCATCGTCGGCATGTGCAGCTTGGAGACGAGGACGATGGAGTGAGTCCGGCTGGGCAGCACCCCGTCCCATTCCTGTTCCTCGAGCTCCCGGGCGACGCTGTCGTAGTGCTTCCGGATCATCTTCATCACCACGAAGATGGCGACCATGGCCACGATCGCGATCCAGGCGCCTGCCGCGAACTTCGTGATGAGCACGATGATGAGGACGGCGCCGGTCATGGCGAGGCCGATGGAGTTGATCACCCGGGAGCGGTGCATCCGCCGGCGCTGAGCCGGGTCGTTCTCGGTCTTCAGGTGCCGGGTCCAGTGCCGGATCATGCCCGTCTGGCTCAACACGAACGAGACGAACACCCCGACGATGTACAGCTGGATCAGCTTGGTCACCTCGGCGCCGAACAGGACGACGAACGCGATCGCGGCCCCGGACAGGAACAGGATGCCGTTGCTGAACGCCAGGCGGTCGCCGCGGGTGTGCAGCTGACGGGGCAGGTAGCGGTCCTGCGCGAGGATCGAGCCGAGCACGGGGAATCCGTTGAAGGCCGTGTTGGCGGCGAGCACGAGGATCAGGGCGGTCACGATGGCGATGAAATAGAAGCCGATGGGGAAACCGCCGAACACCGTCTCCGCGATCTGCGCGATCAGAGTCTTCTGGTGATACCCGGTGGGGGCGCCGATCAGCTGCTCGGCCGGGCTGTGCGCGTACACGATCCCGATCTTCTGGGCCAGGATGATGATGCCCATCAGCAGCACGATGGCAATCGATCCCAGCAGCAACAGCGTGGTGGCCGCGTTGCGGGACTTGGGCTTCTGGAACGCGGGGACACCATTACTGATCGCCTCGACACCGGTCAGTGCCGCACAGCCGGAGGAGAAGGCCCGCGCGACCAGGAACGCGAACGCGATCCCGTACAGGTGGGAGTCCTCGGCTTCGAGTTCGAATCCGGACGATTCGGCGCGCAGGTCGTCGCCCAGCACGAAGATCTGGAAGAACCCCCACAGCAGCATGAGGGCCATGCCGGCGATGAACGCGTAAGTCGGGATCGCGAAGGCGGCACCGGATTCACGGATGCCACGCAAGTTGATGGCGGTCAGCAGCACGATGGCCGCGACCGCGAACAGCACCTTGTGCTGGGCCACGAACGGCACCGCCGAACCGATGTTGGACGCGGCCGACGAGATGGAGACCGCGACCGTGAGGACGTAGTCCACCAGCAGGGCGCTGCCCACGGTCAGACCCGCGGTGGGTCCGAGATTGACGGTCGCGACCTCGTAGTCGCCGCCGCCCGACGGGTAGGCGTGCACGTTCTGCCGGTAGCTGGCGACCACCACCGCCATCACCGCGGCGACGGCGAGCCCGATCCAGGGGGTGTAGGCGTAGGCGGAGATGCCCGCCACCGACAGCACGAGGAAGATTTCTTCGGGGGCATACGCCACCGACGACATCGCATCGGAGGCGAAGACCGGGAGGGCGATCCTCTTGGGAAGCAGCGTGTGCCCGAGCTTGTCGCTCCGGAAGGGTCTGCCTAGCAGTAGCCGCTTTGTGGCGGTCGAGAGCTTTGACACTGCCAAAGCGTAAGCCGTCCGCAGAAAACCTGGACCCTCACCCACCAATGTGTCCGGATTGCGATCTCTGTCTCGGTTGCTCTTCTGCCTGGGCACTGTACGGTTCGATTCGGTACGCACGTACTCGAGACGTGACGCCAGAGCCCATGAACGGAGTACAAGGTGTATGTGGTCATCATGGGATGCGGCCGGGTCGGCTCATCCCTCGCTGGCTCGCTGACCCGGATCGGCCACGAGGTCGCGGTCATCGATCGCGACCCTGCCGCATTCCTACGTCTCGAACCTGACTTCCCCGGGCACACCGTCGTCGGGATGGGATTCGACCGCGACGTGCTGGTCAAGTCCGGTATCGAGCGCGCAGAGGCATTCGCCGCGGTGTCGTCCGGAGACAACTCCAACATCATTTCGGCGCGCGTGGCCCGGGAGACGTTCGGCGTGGAACGCGTCGTCGCCCGGATCTACGACGCCAAGCGTGCCGCCGTGTACGAGCGGCTCGGGATCCCCACCGTCGCGACCGTCCCGTGGTCGACGGACCGCTTCCTGCACACCCTCACCCGCGACAGCCAGACCGCCAAGTGGCGCGATCCGTCCGGAACCGTCGCGGTCACCGAGTTGTCCCTGCACGAGGATTGGATCGGCAGGCCGGTCGCCGAACTCGAGGCCGCCACGAATTCGCGTGTCGCGTTCATCATCCGCTTCGGCACCGGCGTCCTTCCCGACCGCAAGACCGTCTTCCAGGCCGACGACCAGGTGTACATCGCGGCCGTGTCGGGAACGGTGGCCGAGGCCGTCGCGCTTGCAGGCAATCCCCCGCCTTCGGAGAACTGAGACGGCAGTGAGAATGTTCACGATCGACCACCCGAACGGAAGCAATCGATGAGAGTCGCAATCGCAGGAGCCGGCGCAGTCGGACGCTCGATCGCGCGCGAACTGGTCCGCAGCGAACACGACGTCATGCTGATCGAACGCAAGCTCGAGCACATCGAGCAGGAGTCGGTGCCCGAGGCGACGTGGGTCCACGCCGACGCGTGCGAGCTGAGCAGCCTCGAAGCGGCGTCCCTCGAAACCTACGAGGTGGTGATCGCGGCCACCGGTGACGACAAGGCCAACCTGGTCCTCAGCCTCCTCGCGAAGACCGAGTTCGGGGTCAGCCGTGTGGTGGCCCGCGTCAACGATCCCCGCAACGAGTGGTTGTTCGACGAGTCCTGGGGAGTCGACGTCGCCGTCTCCACCCCCCGGATGCTCGCCTCGCTGGTGGAGGAGGCGGTGTCGGTCGGCGATCTCGTGCGGCTGATGACACTGCGCCAGGGGCAGGCCAACCTCGTCGAGATCACGCTGCCCGACAACACCCCGCTCGCCGGGAAACCCGTCCGCAAGCTGCACTTGCCCCGCGATGCCGCACTGGTCACCATCCTCCGCGGCGGACGAGTCATCGTGCCGCAGCAGGACGATCCGCTCGAGGGCGGCGACGAACTGCTGTTCGTCGCGTCCGTGGACGTCGAGGACGATCTGCGAGCGGCCGTCGGGCTCTCCTGACCCGGCAGGGACCGATCGGCACCCGGAGGAACCGTTGAGTACCACCGCAACACCCGAGAGCACCGTCGTCACCGACAGCCCGCAGCAGAGCCGGTACGAGATCCACGCCGACGGTGAACTCGCGGGAATCGAGCAGTACGAAGTCGACGGGGACGTACGCGTTTTCGTTCACACCGAGGTCTATCCGCAGTACGAGGGACTCGGACTCGCCCGGACGCTCGTGAGTGCGGCTCTGGACGATCTCCGCCGCCGTGGACTGCGGGTGCGCCCGGTGTGCCCGTACGTCGTGAAATTCGTGTCGAAGCATCCCGAGTACCAGGACCTCGTGGCCTGATCGGTTCGGCGGCTTCGTCTCCGCCACAACCGGTCAGCGCTCGACGGTTCCCGGCGAGGGGCCGTGCTCAGGTGCGGCCGGGCTCGTCGCGGGGGCCGCCCGCTTCCGTGTCGTCGGTCGGTTCGCCGGCGTCGTCCGAGGGTCCCGGTTCGACGATCCGATCGGCCCGGCGCACAGCCCAGATCGTCACCAGCAGAGCCAATCCCGCCAACGGCCAGCCCATCGTGATGCGCGCGAACGCGAGCCAGCCGGTCTGGTCGGAATCGTAGAGTTGCGACTGCACGAGGTACCGCGCCGCGAACACCAGCGCCCAAGCGGCGGTGGCCACGTCGTAGGCACGTACCGCGCCGCGATGGCGCCGCCAGAGGTTGCCGTGGCCGTTGAGGAATCCCCAGATCAGGCCGACGAGCGGCCAGCGCACGAGAATCGAGATCAGGAACACCGCCCCGTACGCGAGGCTCGTGTAGATCCCGAACAGGAAGTATCCCTTGGCATCGCCCGTGCGGTAGGCGATGAACGCGGAGATGCCGACGCCGACGAACCCGGACACCGCGGGCTGGATGGGGCTGTGCCGGACGAGGCGCCAGACGAGAATGGCGACGGCGACACCGAGGGCCGCCCAGATCGCCGGACCCAGGCCCCACACACCGTTGACCGGAACGAAGACCAGGATGGGCAGGGTCGAATAGATCAGCCCGCTGAGCCCACCGAGCTGTTCGAGTATGGATTGCTGCTTCGTTTCGGTCACTCAACGAGAGTGCCACACGAGACGGACCCTAGGATTCGCCGCGCAGCTCGTAATACGGGTTGAAGATCACCTTCTGGCCGTCGCGTTCGCCGACACGTCCACGAACCAGCAGGGTCTTCCCCGGTTCGATGCCCGGAATCCTCCGCCGGCCGATCCACACCAACTTGATCTGTTCCGTGCCGTCGAAGAATTCGGCTTCGATGCTGGCGTTCCCGGACTTCGGACAGGCTTCGACACTGCGGAGCCGTCCCAGCATGGTGACCTCTTCGCCGCGGCTGCAGTCGCAGGCACGTTGTGCGCCGGACGCCTGAGACGTCTCAGCCATTTCCTCGGCGTCCAGCTGCTCGAGGTCCTCGGTGAGCCTGCGAGTCAGCCGACGAAAATATCCTGCCGTGGCGGGTGCCATTGCGCGCTCCTGGAGCATGTGCGACGCGAGATCTTCGCGCCGCTCGTAGGGCTGTGTATTCGCCACTGTAGACCCATTGGTTCCCGGCAACCACACCAGCGGAAGAGCGCTGTGAAGGACCGGGCAGGATCATCACATGCCCTCTGATGATCGGCCGTCCGTGGCCGTTGTGCTCCCCGGTACGGGATCCGACGCGGACTTCGTGGCCCGCGCCTTCACCGAGCCCCTGACCTGCCGTGGAGTGCGCACGGCCGCAGTCGAACCCGATCCCCGGCGAGTCGTCGGAAGCTACGTCGACGCGCTCGACGCCGCGGCCGCGCAGCACGGCCGCATCCTCGTCGGAGGGGTCTCCATCGGGGCCGCCGTAGCGCTGCAGTGGGCAGGATCACACCCGGATCACGTCGCCGGGGTCCTCGCGGCACTGCCCGCGTGGACCGGGACCGCCACGGACGCTCCCGCCGCCGCCAGCGCCCGGTTCACCGCGGCCCGGCTGCGGGCGGACGGCCTCGAACAGGTCACCGCCGAGATGATCGCCTCCAGCCCGCCCTGGCTGGGCCGGGAACTGGCGAAATCGTGGCGATCGCAGTGGCCGCACCTTCCCGCCGCACTGGACGAAGCGTCCGAGTACCACGCCCCCGGTGTGGGCGACCTCGAGCGCATCACGGTGCCGGTGGGGATCGCCGCCGCCACCGACGACGCCGTGCATCCCCTCGAGGTCGCCCGCACGTGGTGCGCACGACTTCCGCACGCGGGCCTCGTCACGGTGTCGCTGGACGAGATCGGCGCCGACCCGGCAATTCTCGGCTACGCCACCCTCGATGCGCTCGACTCGGTCCTGCACACGACCTGAGCGTCCAATCTCCGGGACCGGGATCAGCGACCGAGTTGCTGCATCGCCGAACCCGATTCGCCGCGACGCTGCTGCGGCTGCGCCGGGGCCTCCGCGGGGGGCGCCTGCTGCTCGCCCTGCGGGCCCGCCGGAGCCGGTTGCTGCGGAGCGGGCTGCTGCGGAACGGCACCCTGCTGCTCCGCCAACTGCTGCTGGTGAGCGGCGGCCAGCTGCTGGGCGAGGGCCTCGGGCAGGACAACCGGCAGCGGGGTCCGCACCGGGTTCGGCTCGTTTCCCCGCTTCACGACGGTGTCGCGCAGGATCGCCCTTGCCGTCGCGACGAGCTCCGAGTCGGCCGTGTTGCCACCGCCCGGTCCCGCGACCACGCAGCGCACCATCCACCGGTAGCCGTCGACGCCGATGAAGCGCAGGTCGGCGTTCGGGGTGACGGCGAAGACCTCGCGTCCCCACGGTCCGCTCTCGACGCTCACCGTCGCGTTGTCGTTGCGCAACGATTCGGCGAGGTCGCCCGCGACTTCCCGCCACTGGCCCGGAGACTTCGGGGCGGCATACGCCGCCACGGTGATGCGCCCGTGCTGGGTGACGAGATGCACGGCCTGCGGCGAACCGTCGGGCGCCATCTCGACCTGCAACTGGGCGCCCTGCGGCATCGGGACGAGGACCGAACCGAGGTCGAGGCGGGTCCCCACCTCACCGACGGTGAGGTCGGCGCCCGACTCGAGGTCGTCGGCGTCGTACGGACCGCCGTCCACCTCGGTCACGGCGTCGTAGTCGTCCTCGTCGTCCGCGTCGGCGTCGCCGGCCTCGGCGTCCGTCTCGGCGTCCTCGAAGAAACCGGGCCGGTCGTCCTCGGCTTCCTTCTTCTTACGACGTCCGAACATGATCAGGCTCCTTCACTGGCATTGCCGACGAGGCTCGCGTGGCCTCCGCTCGACCCGTGTCCGTCACTGCCGCGGGTGGTGCCGTCGAGCGACGGGACCTCGACGAACGACACCAGTTCGACACGCTGCACGAGCAGTTGGGCGATCCGGTCGCCCCGGCGGATCTCGATCGGGGTCTCGAGGTCGTGATTGATCAGGCACACCTTGATCTCGCCGCGGTACCCGGCATCGATGGTGCCGGGGGTGTTGACCACCGACAGACCCGATTTTGCGGCCAGCCCGGATCGGGGGTGGATCAGCCCGACCGTGCCCAGGGGCAGCGCGATCGCGATGCCGGTTCCGACGAGGACACGGCGCCCCGGCTCGATGGTCACGTCGATGGTGCTGCACAGGTCGACACCGGCGTCGCCGTCGTGCGCACGCTGCGGTACCGGAATGTCGGGGTCCAGCCGCTGGAGGGCGACGGGCGGAAGGGCGGGGGTCGCGGCGGGAGAAAGGCCGGGAGATAGGTCGCTCACGTGCACCGAGCCTACTCTCAGACACCGACTATCCTGGTCGGGTGTCACAAACGTCCCGGCCCGAAGTCGCGCCCACCGATAACACCTCGCCCGTGCTGTACTCCGAGCGCCTGTGGGTGCCCGTCTGGTGGTGGGCAGTGGGCTTGTTCGTCGCCGGTCTGCTCGCCGCGGAGGTACACATGGGTGCGCCGGGACTGCGCGCGTGGCTGCCGTACGTTCTCCTGCTGCCCCTGCCCGTGTGGGGACTCGTCTGGCTCAGCCGTCTCCGCGTCGAGGTCGTCGAGGAACCGAACGGAGTCCATCTGCGGGTCGGACAGGCGCATCTGCCGCTGGATGTCATCGCAAGGGTCGCCGAGGTTCCCGGTTCGGCGAAGAGTGCGGCTCTCGGTCGCCAGCTCGACCCCGCCGCCTTCGTGCAACACCGGGTGTGGGTCAAGCCGATGGCACTGATCGTGCTCGACGACCCCGAGGACCCGACCCCTTACTGGTTGATCAGCACACGACGGCCGGCCGAGTTGCTGGCCGCCATCGACCGTGCCCGCCCGCAGGCGGACGGAGACTGATCGGACGGTGGGTCTCCACCGTCCGCCTCTCGTATTCGCCGCCGCTCAGGCCGCGCAGTCCCTGCACACCAGCACTCCGCCCGCGTCGCTGGCGAGCCGGCTGCGGTGGTGCACCAGGAAACAGCTCGAACACGTGAACTCGTCGGCCTGCTTCGGCACGACTCGCACCGAGAGCTCTTCACCGGACAGATCCGCGCCGGGCAGTTCGAACGACTCCGCGGTGTCGGACTCGTCCACGTCGACAACAGCCGACTGCGCCTCGTTGCGTCGCGCCTTCAGTTCCTCCAGCGAATCCTCCGAAACCTCATCGGACTCTGTTCGCCGCGGTGCGTCGTAGTCAGTTGCCATGTCGCCTTCCCCTCATCCTCTTCGGTGTATCCCGGCCCGTGCGGTACGTCGAACCGATTGTTGGTCGACCGTCCACACGAAAACCGCCTCGGCGCAGATCACACCCTGCGGCTGCACAACGCTGCAGCGGATGTGTTCGTGCCCGGAACCAGGCCCCGGAAACATGATCTACGCCTCTTTTGTCATCTTCTGCCGACCCTCGTTCTGCACGCTTTGAACGACTGGGGCCGCCAGACAGTAGCCGAAGGAAGTACAAAAGTCGTAACCGAATCGACCGATCGCGCAAATTGTCTGCTAATCGTCACCAACACCACAGCAAGCTGTGACATTCCACTACGGGGACGGGTTCGGGGTTATGACGTGCCAGGGATCTAAGGTAGGTCCCGAACCTGCGCCACGACGTGTGGCCGGGCCCTGTATCGGTGCGCTGTACGGATGCAACGTACGAAGCGCAGTTCGTAGGAGAGGTCGAGGCACACTGTGGTTTCACTGATCACCGAAGGCAGCCCGCTCGACGACAAGGGTCGTCCGTTCCGGCGGCGGCGGGCGATGCCGATCCTCGTGGTGTTCGCGATCCTCGCCCTGCTCGGCGCCGTCGTGTGGATCGGCGTCCTCGGCGACGACGAGGACCTCGCCACCACCGTCGACTGCAACCCTCCGCAGCCAGCCGCGCAGCCCGTCGACCCCGCGGCCCCACCGCAGCAGGCGCTGGGCGAGAAAGTCGACGGTTCGACCCTCCGGGACGTGGAGCCTGCCGCGCTGTCCGCCACGAAGGTGCGCGTGTTCAATGCCAACGGCGAGCACGGCCAGGCGGCGCAGGTCGCCGCCCAGCTCAGCGACTACGGGTTCGCGAGCGCACCCGACGTCCAGGCGGGCAACGACCCGATCTACGTCGACCAGAACATGCAGTGCCAGGGGCAGCTGCGGTTCGGTCCCAACGGCGCCGCCGCCGCGAGCGCGCTCTGGCTGGTGGCCCCGTGCACCGAACTCATTCAGGACGCCCGCACCGACGACACGGTCGACCTCGCCCTCGGCACCTACTTCCGCAAGATCTCGCCGAACACCGACGCCGAAGAGGTGCTGCGGTCCCTGAAGGATCCGCCGCCCGGAACCCAGCCCGCGCCCCTCGACATCGACCTCCTGAAGGCGGCGCGCACCGCCCGCTGTTGACCGGCGGTCACCCTTCCGGGATCGGGGCGTCCACCCCGATCTCGGCGAACAGCGCGTCCAGCGCGTCGGCGATGCCGGGGGCCGCGGCCACCACCACGTCGCCGTCCGCACTCGACGTCTGCGGCGAGGGGATTCGCACGCGGGCCCCCGCCTCAGTGGCGATCAGCGACCCCGCGGCCCAGTCCCACGGGCTCAGCCCGTGTTCGAAATGAGCGTCGACACGGCCGGCCGCGACCATGCACAGATCGAGGGCCGCCGAGCCGATCCGGCGGATGTCCCGCACCCTCGGCAGGATGTCCGCGATGAGGGCGCCCTGCGCCTTGCGCCGCGCCGCGCCGTACCCGAAACCGGTGGCGAGCAACGCCATCGACACGTCGGTGACCGGGTTGCACCGGAGGTCGCTGACCCGCCCGTCCGCGTCGGTGAGGGTTGCCCCGCCGCCACGCGCCGCCGCGTAGGTCGATCGGGCCGCCACGTCGACCACGGCCCCGGCGACGGACACCCCGTCGATCTGGGCGGCCACGGAGACCGCGTACGCGGGGACGCCGTACAGAAAGTTCACGGTGCCGTCGATCGGATCCACGATCCACCGCACCTCGGCGACGGAATCCTCCTCTCCCCCACCTTCTTCGCCGAGGATCGCGTCGTCGGGACGAAGCTGTGCGAGACGGTCGCGGATGACCTGCTCGCTCTCGGTGTCGACCACCGTGACCGGGTCGGTCGGAGTGCTTTTCGACGCGACGGAATCGCCGGATCCCGCTCGCTTCCCGACGATTCCGAAGACCTCGGGCCGTCGCGCCCGGACGTGGGCAGCCGCTTCCTCGGCCACCGCCACGGCGACCTCGAGCAGTCGCGTGGGATCGGTGCCGACGTGGCCTGGCGCGGACTCTGAACTCTGGGGTGCATGCACCCACCCATCGGAACACACTTTCGCTGCCTCACACCACCGCTGACGTTTCGCGCGGCTGGTGCCATCGCCCACCGAACGCGCGTCGACACACTAGTGTGACGGGCAGCAGAAGAGCGCCGGAGAACACGTCGTCGTCGACACGAAGGAGCACACGCCATGACCAAAACGGGGTTCGGTGTCGACGTCGGAGGCAGTGGCGTCAAGGGTGGCGTCGTGGATCTCGAGACGGGCCAGCTCGTCGGGGACCGCATCAAGCTCCTCACCCCCCAGCCGTCCACTCCGGAGGCGGTCGCGGAGACCGTCGCCGAGATCATCCGCCAGGCAGAATGGGACGGACCGGTCGGTATCACCCTGCCGAGCGTCGTCACCGGCGGCGTGGCGCGATCCGCCGCCAACATCGACAAGAAGTGGATCGGGACGGACGCCCGCGCGCTGTTCGCCGACGCACTCGGCGGCCGGCTCGTCACCGTCCTCAACGACGCGGATGCGGCCGGGATCGCGGAGGACGCGCTCGGCGCGGGCAAGGACGCGAAGGGGGTCGTCATCCTCCTCACCTTCGGCACCGGCATCGGCTCGGCGATCCTCCACGACGGCGTCCTGCTCCCCAATACCGAGTTCGGGCACATGGAGGTGGACGGCAAGGAAGCCGAGCACCGGGCGGCGTCCTCGGTCAAGGAGAAGAAGGATCTGTCGTACAAGGAATGGGCCGGCGAGGTGAGCCGTGTCCTCACCCGGTTCGAGAACCTCCTGTGGCCGGATCTGTTCATCGCCGGTGGCGGAATCAGCCGGAAGAACGAGAAGTGGATCCCGCATCTGACCAACAGGACACCCGTCGTACCTGCTGCGCTGCTGAATACGGCGGGCATCGTCGGTGCTGCGCTCGCAGTGGAAACGGGCATCGCCCCGTAACTAATTCGGATGGGTCGTTACAATGGAAGAGCCCGGCTGCGCGCCGGCGAAACCAGTAGACCTCTCCGCCGGATGACCACTCTGGCGTGACGCCGCACGACACCGTCACGAAAGGGCGTACGTGGCAGCCACCGATACACGTCAGACTGCTGATTCGACTTCGGAGTCAGGACCGGAAGCACCAGTCGGAGCGGCAGCCACCGGCACTGCTCCGGCAGCCGAGGAAGCTCCCGCGAAGAAGCCGGCGGCCAAGAAGGCTCCCGCCAAGAAGGCAGCAGCGAAGAAGGCTCCCGCCAAGAAGGCGGCAGCCAAGAAGGCGGGCGGCAAGAAGGCCACGGCCGGTAAGGGTGCGGACGGCGAGGACCTCGACGAAGACTCCGCCGACATGGAGGACATCGACATCACCGAGGGCGACCTCGCCGAGGCCGAGACCGATGTCGTCGAGGTCGTCGCAGTCGGCGAAGACGAGGAGACCGAGGAGCCGTCCGACAAGGACAAGGCCTCCGGCGACTTCGTGTGGGACGAGGAGGAGTCCGAAGCGCTCCGCCAGGCCCGCAAGGACGCCGAACTGACCGCGTCCGCCGACTCGGTCCGCGCCTACCTCAAGCAGATCGGCAAGGTCGCCCTCCTCAACGCCGAAGAGGAGGTCGAGCTCGCCAAGCGGATCGAGGCCGGGCTCTACGCGACCCAGATCATGCAGGAACTGTCCGATTCCGGCGAGAAGCTCCCCGCCGCCCAGCGCCGGGACATGAGCTGGATCTGCCGCGACGGAAACCGCGCCAAGAACCACCTCCTCGAGGCGAACCTCCGCCTCGTCGTGTCGCTGGCCAAGCGCTACACCGGCCGAGGCATGGCGTTCCTCGACCTCATCCAGGAAGGCAACCTGGGCCTCATCCGTGCCGTCGAGAAGTTCGACTACACCAAGGGCTACAAGTTCTCGACCTACGCCACGTGGTGGATCCGTCAGGCCATCACCCGCGCGATGGCCGACCAGGCCCGCACCATCCGCATCCCGGTGCACATGGTGGAGGTCATCAACAAGCTCGGCCGCATCCAGCGCGAACTCTTGCAGGATTTGGGCCGTGAGCCCACTCCCGAAGAGCTCGCCAAGGAAATGGACATCACGCCCGAGAAGGTGCTGGAGATCCAGCAGTACGCTCGTGAGCCCATCTCGCTCGACCAGACGATCGGCGACGAGGGCGACAGCCAGCTCGGCGACTTCATCGAGGACTCCGAGGCCGTCGTAGCCGTCGACGCCGTGTCGTTCACCCTGCTGCAGGATCAGCTGCAGTCGGTGCTCGAGACGCTCTCCGAACGTGAAGCGGGCGTCGTGCGCCTGCGCTTCGGCCTGACCGACGGACAGCCCCGCACCCTCGACGAGATCGGACAGGTCTACGGGGTCACGCGTGAGCGCATCCGTCAGATCGAGTCCAAGACCATGTCGAAGCTGCGCCACCCGTCCCGGTCCCAGGTGCTGCGCGACTACCTGGACTGACGAACACACGACAATGCCCCCGGACTCCGAGCGAGTCCGGGGGCATTGTCGTCTGTGACGCGCTACGCGCTGGTGCGAACCCGGATCCAGGCGCCTGCCACCGGTTCGACCACCCGTGCCGCCACCGGACCGATGACGGCCATCAGGAGGACGTACGCGGTGGCGAGTGCCACGAGTTCGCTCTCCACGGCTCCGGCCGACAACGCCAGGCCGGCGATGACGATCGAGAACTCGCCGCGCGCGATCAACGCGACCCCGGCCCGGGCCCGGCCCAGACGCGCGACGCCCTGTTGTTTCGCCGCCCACGCACCGGTGACCATCTTCGTCAGCGCGGTGACGACCGCGAGGAGGACGGCCCAGCCGAGGACCGGCGGAATCGCCCGGGGATCGGTGTTGAGCCCGAACACCACGAAGAACATCGCGGCGAACAGATCGCGGAGCGGTTCGAGGACGCGGCTCGCATTGTGGGCGGTCGTACCGGAGATCGCGATCCCCAGGAGGAACGCCCCGACGGCGGCCGAGACCTGCATCGCCGAGCTGATCCCCGCCACGAGGAGCGCGGCACCGAGCAGCTTCAGGAGCAGGGTCTCGCTGTCCGGGCTGTCCAGCAGGGCGGACACGTAGCGGCCGTACCGCAGTGCGATCACGAGGACGACCGAGATCACGACGAGGGAGATGCCCACCGCCTCGAGTCCGCCGGCGAAACTGACGCCGGCGAGCAGGGCCGTCAGAATCGGCAGGTACACGGCCATCGCGAGGTCCTCGAACACCAGGATCGAGAGCACGACCGGCGTTTCGCGGTTACCGAGCCGACCCAGGTCGCTCAGCACCTTCGCGATGATGCCCGACGACGAGATGTAGGTGACGCCGGCCATCACGACCGCGCCGGTGGTCCCCCACCCCAGCATCAGCGCGACGACCGCCCCGGGCGCCGCGTTGAGGACGGCGTCCACGACACCGGCCATCCACGACCGTCGCAGCCCGGTGACGAGTTCCGACGCGGTGTATTCCAGCCCCAGCAGAAGCAGGAGGAGGACCACCCCGATCTCGCTTGCCAAGTGGCTGAACTCGCTGATGTCGCCGAGGTTGACGAATCCGCCGCTGCCGAAGCAGAGTCCGCCGAGGAGATAGAACGGGATCGGCGACATGCCGAACTGAGCTGCCAGACGGCCCAGCAATCCGAGCGCGAAGAACACCGCGCCCAGTTCGATGAGCGCGAGCGTGGTGGTGTTCACGGGAAGGTCAGCCGTTGGCCAGGAGCTTGGCTGACGCGTCCAGTCCGTCTGTGGTTCCGACGGCGACCAGGAGGTCGCCCGAGGTGAGCAGGAAGTCGGGCTTCGGTGACGGGTACACCTGACCGGCCCGCATGACCGCGACGATCGAGACCCCGGTGCGCGTGCGCATCGCCGTGTCGCCGAGCGGCCGGCCGTCGAACCGGGAGTCCTCCTTGATGTACAGCTGCTTGGTGCGGATTCCGGGCAGGTCCCGGTGTTCCTCCTCCAGCTGCGCCACCAGTTGCGGTGCCCCCAGCAGATTACTGAGGACTGCCGCCTCCTCCGTGGTGAGCGGCACGGACGCAGCACACGCATCGGGATCGTCGGCCTTCGAGACGATCAGATCGGTGCGACCGTCACGGTGGGTGATGACACCGATGCGGCGACCGGCGGCGAGTTCGAAGTCCTTACGCACCCCGATACCCGGTAGTGGCGTCACTTCAACGTTCATGCCTCCACGGTAGTCCGATCGGTGTGATCAACCGCGGAAGGCTCGCGTCAGCGCCGGGCCGGGAACGTTCCGTCGGCGTCGGGGCGGTACTCCTCGACCGCGGTGACCGCCGTGACGGGCAGCGGCCCGTACAGGTGTGGGAACAGCATCGACTCGGGATCGGCCGGCACGCCCGGCTCCCACTTCACCGGCGCACCGAGCGCGGCGGCGTCGAGCTTCAGCAGGACAAGGTCCGTACGCCCGGCGAACAACCTATTGGCGGGCAGATGCACCTGGGCGGGCGTCGAGAGGTGCACGAAACCGTCCGCCGCGAACGTGGCGGGCACTCGGCTGCCTTCGCGTTCCGCGGTGCGCCATTCCTCGCGGCTGCACATGTGGACCAACTGGTCTTCGGATTTCACACAGCGAGACTAGCGTCAAGCCCGAAAACGAATCAGCTGTCAGCGAACTCGGACCGCGCGGTCTGTTCACATCGGCGCTCGTCACGCCCCTGACTGCGCGTTTCCGGCGTGTTTCGTGTGTGATGCAACACTGAGAAACGCCGTCGGGAACAACGCGTAAACCCCAAACGTCTGACAGAGTAGATCCACCGCGCCACCCCCGACGCGGCGGACCAAGGCCCCAGGCACTCGGCATTCAGTCGAAGCCAGTACGGAGGAGTCATGCCCGGAACACTGACCAGCCCCCCGTTGACCGCAGCCGACCGGTGCGACCGGTGCGGTGCGGGAGCCCGCGTTCGCGCGGTTCTTCCGACCGGAGGAGAGTTGCTCTTCTGCGGTCACCACGCCAACGAGCACGCAGACCGCCTTCGCGAGATGAACGCCACGATCGTGTCCGAAGCCGAAGCTGCAATCTGATACGTCAGCCCGGGTGACCCGTCCCAGGCTCACCTCTTCAGCAAAGAGACCGGCGAGTGCACTGCACTCGCCGGTCTCTTCTGTTCGAGTCACCAGGTGACGCCGATCACCACTGTCGCAGGGTGGAGATCCGCTCGGTGAGCTGCTCGACGGTGGCGATCGCCGTGGGCGGTCCCCCGCAGACACGACGCAGTTCGCCGTGGATGGTGCCGTGGGGCTTGCCCGTCCTGTGATGGTGCATCGCGACGAGACTGTTCAGTTCCCGGCGCAGCTGCGCGAGCTGTCCGGCGGCGGCCACCCGGTCCGCGACCTGAGGTACGGGTGTGTGCACGGGCGCGGGCGCAGGCTCCTGTTTGTCCAGCTGCTCCGACTGACGCTGACGCAGCAGCGCGCGCATCTGATCGGCGTCGAGCAGTCCGGGCAGACCCAGGTAGTCGGCCTCCTCGTCGGAGCCAGAGAACGTGGCCGTCCCGAAGGACGAACCGTCGTAGATCACCTGATCGAGCTCGGCATCCGCGCCGAGCGAAGTGAACGCCTTCTCCTCCTCGCCGAGCTCGTCCTTCTGCTTGTTCGCGTCGGCGAGGAGGTCGTCGTCGAAGCCGTCCTTCTCCCGATGCGGCTTGCCGAGCACGTGGTCGCGCTGCGCCTCGAGCTGGCTGGCCAGGTCGAGCAGCACCGGAACCGACGGGAGGAACACGCTCGCGGTCTCACCCTTGCGGCGGGACCGCACGAAACGCCCGATCGCCTGCGCGAAATACAGCGGGGTGGACGCACTGGTGGCGTACACACCGACTGCCAGACGGGGAACGTCGACGCCTTCCGACACCATGCGGACGGCGACCATCCATTTCTGGGTGCTCGCCCCGAACTCGCCGATCCGCTTGGACGCCGTCGGGTCGTCGGAGAGCACCACGACCGGGTCTTCCCCGGTGACCGCCTTCAGCGTCTGCGCGTACGCACGGGCCACGGTCTGGTCGGTGGCGATCACCAGGCCTCCGGCGTCGGGCATGCCGCCCGTGCGCAGTTGGCCGAGCCGGGTGTCGGCGGCGTGCAGGACCGCGGGGATCCAGTCGCCCGACGGGTCCAGGGCCGTTCGCCACGCCCGGGCCGTCTGTTCCGCGCTGAGCGGCTCGCCGAGTCGCGCGGAGAACTCCTCGCCCGCGTTGTTCCGCCAGCGCGCCTCGCCGGAGTACGCGAGGAACACGACGGGCCGGACGACGCCGTCCGCGAGGGCGTCCGAGTACCCGTAGGAGTGATCCGCCTTCGAGCGCATCAGACCCTCGCGGTCGGGTTCGTACGTCACGAACGGGATCGCACTGTCGTCGCTGCGGAACGGTGTACCGGTCAGGGCGAGGCGGCGGGTGGCGTCACCGAACGCCTCCCGGATGGCGTCACCCCAGCTCTTCGCGTCGCCACCGTGGTGGATCTCGTCGAGGATGACCAGCGTGCGCCGGCTCTCGGTGCGGACCCGGTGCTTGAACGGGTGGGAGGCGACCTGCGCGTACGTCACCACGACACCCTGGTAGTCGCTGGACGTCTGCCCGGTCGAGTTCGAGAAGTACGAGTCCAGCGCGATGCCGTTGCGCGCGGCGGACTCGGCCCACTGGTGCTTGAGGTGCTCGGTCGGCGCGACCACGGTCACCTGATCGACGGTGCGGTCGCGCAGCAACTCCGACGCGACCCGCAGCGCGAACGTGGTCTTACCGGCGCCCGGCGTCGCGACCGCGAGGAAGTCCTGTGGTCCGGTGGACAGATACTTCGTCAGCGCACGACGCTGCCAGGCGCGCAGTGATCCTGCGGGTCTGGCCGGTTCGGTCTGTGCGAGGTAGGCCTCGGTGCCCACGATCTGCGCGGCCTCGGTTTCCATTCTCGGCGCCGACTGGGAGCCCACTGTCTCAGCACTCACGGGCTGCCCTCCGCTGGCATGGCACTGTTTGCTCGCACTCCTCGGTATTCGATCGACATGTCCGGGTCCAGACCCGAAGGCGCTGTCCGTCAAGGAGCCTAGCGCCCGGATCCGACGCGAACCGCATTCGCGAGTTCCGATAGTGACAGATTTGTCGCGACACGAGGACAGCAGCGGTGGGCAACCGGGCGTGTCGTCAGGGATGCTGGAAACATCATGACCGAAACACCCCCGACAACGCCGCAGAGTGGCGGTGACGCACCCCGGTCCGGGTGGCATCCGCTACGTCGCACACTGAGCGTGATCGGTCGCACAGCGAGCAAGGCCTGGGATGATTCGATCTTCGGAAAGGCGGCCACGGCGGCGTTCTGGCAGACGCTGTCGCTGCCCCCTCTCCTGCTGGGGCTCCTCGGAATGCTCGGCTACGTCGGCGGATGGTTCGGGCCCGACACCGTCGACATCATCCAGTCGAAGATCATCAACTTCAGTGGGACGGTGTTCAGCGACAGCGTCGTCGAACAGATCATCCGCCCGACGGTCGGCGACGTACTCGAACGCGGTCGTCCCGAGATCGTGTCGCTGAGCTTTCTGCTGTCCCTGTGGGCCGGCTCGTCCGCCATTTCCACGTTCGTGGACTCGATCGTCGAGGCCCACGGGCAGCAGGAGGCGCGGCACCCGGTGTGGCAGCGCGTGTTCGCGTTGCTGCTCTACGTGATGTTCCTGATCCTCGCCGTGTTCACCCTGCCGCTGGTCGCGCTGGGGCCGACACTCGTCGGCAGGGTGCTCCCGGAGGCGTGGCGCACGATCGGGACGGAGATCGTCGACACGTTCTACTACCCCGGCGTCGGACTGCTGCTCATCGTCGGCCTGACGACGCTGTACAAGGTGGCGCTCCCCCGGTCGCTGCCCTGGCACCGGTTGCTCGGCGGCGCGCTCGTCGCGGGGGTCTTCTTCCTCGGCGCGAGCACCTGCCTGCGCCGCTACCTCTCCTGGGTGGCCGGAACCGGGTACACGTACGGGGCACTGGCAACGCCGATCGCGTTCCTGCTGTTCACGTTCTTCCTGGGTTTCGCGGTGGTGCTCGGTGCCGAGTTCAACGCCACCGTCCAGGAGTTCTGGCCCGCCCGTGCGACCCGAATCGACCAGATGCGGGATTGGATCGCCGCGCAGGCCGAGAGTTCGCCGTCGACGGGTCCGGTGACCAGCCTCACACGCCGCATCGCCACCGGTCCGATCAAGGTCGTCGGCGACCGTGCCCGCCCGGATGCGGCCGAGCCGGAGTCCGGGAACGTCGACGAGCCCGACGGCCCGGTACGAGAATCTCCCGAGCCACCGGGTGTGCGACGAGCGCCGGCGAAGCCTCAGTCGCCCTTGCGCAATCCTTCGTAGATCTTCTTGCAGTCGGGGCAGACCGGCGATCCCGGCTTCGCGGACTTCGTCACCGGAAACACTTCGCCGCACAACGCGACGACGTGAGTGCCCATGACGGCACTCTCCGCGATCTTGTTCTTCTTGACGTAGTGGAAGAACTTGGGAGTGTCGTCATCGGTCGACTCGTCGGTGGTGACGTCGGGCCGTTCCTTGGTTTGAGTGCTCACCCCTCAATAATGCCGCAACCGGCCGACGATCCCACCCCCTGTGTGCATTTGCCGCCCGACAGTGGAACAGTGGAGACATGGCACGAAGTGCAGGGTTCGGTGGGTCCCACGATGCCGGCTCACCGAGCAATCCGATTCTCATCACCGAGGCAGCGCGATCCATCGAGGATCAACATCGCGCCCGTGTCCGCAAGTACCTGCTCATCATGTCCTTCCGGTTCCCCGCGCTGATCTTCGCGGCGGTGGCGTACGGCATCTGGGAGAACCCGTGGATCTCGATGGCGATCATCGGCGTGTCGATCCCGCTGCCGTGGATCGCGGTCCTCATCGCCAACGACCGGCCGCCACGCACCAAGGACGAACCCAGTCGGTACGACCACCGCGAGTCGCCGTCCACCGCCCTGCCTGCGCCGCCGCACCACACGATCGAGGGCTGACGCGGTCGGGCGTGCTGCAACAATGCACGGGTGAACCGTGACGAACTGCTGTCGATCTGCCCCTCTCTGCGTGAAGCCCTCCGCCGCAACCGGTACGACACGGACACCCTGCTCGAGGCGCTGGGCCCCGAGGTACATGCGGCGTTGAGCCGCAACGAGCCGGTGCCGGTGCGCCGGGCCAGCGCCGGCTGCGGCGAACTCGGCACCCTGATCCGCCTGTTCCTTCTCACCGACGACTGTCCCGTCGGCGAGGTGGCCGTGGCGCTGTCCCCGCTCCCGGTCGAGAACGCCGTCGCGGCCGGCCTTCTCGAATCCGACGGTGACGTCGTCCGGGCAGCCCTCGACCTCCGTCCGATGGACATCGGCGGGGGCAACCGCTGGGTGCTCTCCGACCTCGACGGCTCCCTCCGCCCCCGCGAGACCCCCGTCGACCACGTCATCGGCGTCGGGCACGCGTCGCTGTCGCTGCTGCAGGCCACCCCGACAGCGCCGGTCGGGACGCTGCTCGACGTCGGGACCGGTTGCGGCATCCAGGCCCTGCACGGCGCGTCCTACGCCGACACGGTCACGGCCACGGACCTGAACGTCCGGGCCGTCGATCTGGCGGCCGTCACGGCGGCGCTCAACGAGGAAGAGGTGGAACTGCTCGCCGGGTCGTGGTTCGAGCCGGTCGAGGGCCGCACGTTCGATCAGGTCGTGGCCAATCCGCCGTTCGTCGTCAGCCGCGCCCGGGTGGGTCACACCTACCGCGACTCCGGACTCGATCTCGACGGCGCAAGTGAACTGATGATCTCCCGCGTGGCCGACTACCTCGCGCCCGGCGGCACGGCGGCGCTGCTGGCGTCCTGGATCCACGTCGAGGGCGAGGACTGGCGCGCCCGGGTCGCCTCCTGGCTTCCGGCCCACGGGATCGACGCGTGGGTGGTGCAGCGGGACGTCGCCGACCCGGCCCTGTACGTCGGCACCTGGATGCGGGACGGCGGCCTCGACACCCGGGACCCGGCCACCGCGACGATCGCCGAGGACTGGCTCGATCACCTCGCGAGCGCGAACGTCGAGGGGGTCGGCTTCGGGTTCGTCTACCTGCGCCGGACCGACGCACCCACCGACCTGATGGCGGAAGATCTCACCCACGGCTTCAGCGACCCCTTGGGCGCGGAGGCGCTCGCGTACTTCGAGCGGGTGGCGTGGCTGCGCGACCACGACGTGCTGGCCGCGCGTTTCCGCGTGGAGGAGAGCACCGCCCTGGAGCGCGTGTTCCTGCCCGGCGACGAGGGATGGACCCAGGTGGTCGCCCGGTTGCACCGTGGGAACGGCCCGGCCTGGCAGCACGAGGTCGACGATCTCGTCGCCTCGCTCGTCGCAGGCATGCGCGGCGACGGCCTCGTGCTGGGCGAACTGATCGAGCTTCTCGCCGCCGCCCACGGCGTCGACGCCGAGGAACTCGCACAGTCGGCCGTGCCGCTCGTGCACGCCCTCGTCCGGCACGGACTCGTGCTTCCCGCGTAGCCGCCGGGTTCCCGATCCGTCCCCCTTATACGTGTTCTCAGCAACTTCTCAGGACCGAATCGAGGAACCCGCAGGTCACAGCCTCTTCGCAAATTACCGGCCGGGAACTTTCCCAGGCCTTCGGTGCGTTGATCCATATGAGACACCACCGATGAGGAGGCAAGTCATGACAAGCCCCAGCACCACTACTCGCATTCGTCCCAGCGCTGCCGATCTGGACGCCCAGAGCCCCGCTGCCGACCTGGTCCGCGTCTACCTGAACGGAATCGGCCGCACAGCTCTGCTGACGGCCGCAGACGAGGTAGAACTGTCCAAGCGAATCGAGGCTGGGCTGTACGCCGCGCACATCCTGGAGACCGGGAAGCGACTCTCCCCCGCCAAGAAGCGCGACCTCGCGACGGTCGTCCGTGAAGGACAGTCCGCCCGCGCACACCTCCTCGAGGCCAACCTGCGGCTCGTCGTCTCGCTCGCGAAGCGGTACACCGGACGCGGCATGCCCCTCCTGGACCTCATCCAGGAGGGCAACCTGGGTCTGATCCGCGCGATGGAGAAGTTCGACTACGCGAAGGGGTTCAAGTTCTCGACGTATGCCACCTGGTGGATTCGTCAGGCGATCACCCGCGGCATGGCCGACCAGAGCCGGACGATCCGGCTCCCAGTGCACCTCGTCGAGCAGGTCAACAAGCTGGCCCGCATCAAGCGTGAGCTGCATCAGCAGCTCGGGCGTGAGGCGACCGACGACGAGCTGGCCGAGGAGTCGGGAATCCCGGCGCACAAGATCGCGGATCTCCTCGACCACAGCCGCGACCCGGTGAGCCTCGACATGCCGGTCGGCAACGACGAGGAAGCTCCGCTGGGCGACTTCATCGAGGATTCCGAGGCCACGTCGGCGGAGAACGCCGTGATCGCCGGTCTCTTGCACAGCGACGTGCGCACCGTGCTGGCCACCCTCGACGAACGTGAGCAGCAGGTCATCCGCCTGCGCTACGGTCTCGACGACGGTCAGCCGCGCACTCTCGACCAGATCGGCAAGCTCTTCGGGCTCTCCCGCGAGCGTGTCCGTCAGATCGAGCGCGAAGTGATGGGCAAGCTGCGGCAGGGCGACCGCGCCGAGCGGCTGCGCTCCTACGCCAGCTGACCAGAGCCTCCCACCGGAATCAGCGCCGGTGCCGGTCGTACGCGACTGGCACCGGCGCTGTGCTGTCGGCGGGGCCTGCGACCGGTCAGCGCAGGCGGCGGGGGCCGAGGTCGGCGACGCTGGGCTCCGGGCCGATCCGCACGCGTGAATCGGTGATCTGCGCGCCCTCGGCCGAGGCGAGCACGGGTTCGCAGGCCAGTTCCCGGACCTCCGGGAGGTCGTCGGCGAGAGCGGAGATCCGCTGCACGAGATCGACGAGAGCCGATTTGTTCACCGGTACCGCGCTTCGGTAGCCGGACAGCAGCGGCGCGGCTTTCGGTGCGTCGATCAGTTCCGCTGCAGCGTCCTCGGTGAGGGGCAGCACCCGGTAGGCGCGGTCGCCGAGGAGGTCGGAGATCACGCCGGCGAGCCCGAACGAGATGAGCGAACCGAACGACGGGTCGTCCTGCACGCCCACCACACAGCCGATTCCCTTGGTGGCCATCCGCTGCACGTGGAGTAGCGGTTCGCCGGACGCGGCGGCGAGGTCGCGGTAGGCCCAGCGGACCGAATCTGGCCCGACCAGATCGAGGCGGACGCCACCGAGGTCCGGCCGGTGTCGCCACTGCTCCCCCGTCGCCTTCACCGCGACCGGATACCCCAGTTCCTCGGCGGCCTGCACGGCCTCGTCTTCGGTGGTGGCGGAACGGAACTCCACGACATTCACGCCGTAGCACGCGAGGAGCTGCGATGCCTCGAAGTCCGACAGCCAGCGCCCGGACGACGCCCCGAGCCAGCCGTCGACCATCGCTTTCGCCCGCTCCGGGTCGATCCCGTTGGGGCGCACCACTTTCGAGGACGGTTTACTCTTCCACGCCGAGTACCGCCAGGCGCGGGCCAGTGCCAGCGCCGCGCGTTCCGGTCCGGGATACGACGGAACCGAACCGCGCGTCGGGTGCCCGTCCTCACCCCGGACCGCCAGGACGTCGGGCACACCCTCCGCGGCGAGGAACGTCGTGAGGACGGGTTTGTCGGCTTCACGCACCGCCTCCCGCAGCGCCTGGGCATAGGGTTCGACGGGGACGGCGACCGGTGGAACGAAGACGGCGATCACCGAATCGACGTCGAAGGACGTGAGCGCTGTCCGCACGGCCGCCGCGAACTCCTCGGGACCGGCCTGCGGACCGAGGTCGACGGGGTCGCCGACCTGTAGACCCTCACTGCGTGCCGCGTCCGCGGCGAGCACACCGAGCGCGGTGGAGTTTCCGACCACGGCGAGCCGGGGGCCCGCGGGCAGCGGCTGATACCCGAACAGCAGCGCACAGTCGAACAGCTGGGAGATCGACCCGACCTGCACCACTCCGGCCTGCTCGAAGAGGGCGCGGACGATCGAATCGTCCATCTCGCCACCGCTGGCCGCCAGCGCGGGCGGAACGGCGTGCCGGCCGCTCTTGACCGCGACGATCGGCTTGTTCCGCGCCACCCGGCGCGCGATGCGCGAGAACTTGCGGGGATTGCCGAAGCTCTCCAGATACAGCAGCACCACCTCGGTGGCCGGGTCCGAATCCCAGTACTGCAGGAGGTCGTTGCCGGAGACGTCGGCACGGTTGCCCGCGGAGACGAAGGCGGACAACCCGATTCGGCTCCGTGCGGCCTCGTCGAGGATCGCGATGCCGAGTGCGCCGGACTGGCAGAAGAATCCGACGTTGCCGGGGCTCGGCAACACCGGGGCGAGAGTGGCGTTCAACGAGACCTCGCTGTCGTTGTTGGCCACGCCGAGCGCGTTGGGACCGATCAGCCGCATCCCGTGCGCGCGGGCGGCGTGGACGAGGCGACGTTCGGACTGCCGTCCGTCCATCCCGGTTTCACTGAATCCCGAAGACACGACGACGAGTGCCTTGACCCCCTTGTCCAGGCAGTCGTCGAGGACGGCGTTGATCGATTCAGCGGGTACCGCGACGACGGCGAGATCCACCTCGTCGGGGATGTCGCGGACCGTCGGGTACGCCCGCACACCGTGGACCGAACGGTGCTCGGCGTTGACCGGATACACCGGGCCGGTGAATCCCGCCCGCAGCAGGTTGGTCAGCACGGCGTTGCCGACCTTCGCCCGGTCGGTGGACGCACCGATCACCGCGACCGACCGCGGACTGAGCACGTTGCGCATGCTGCGCGCCTCGGCGGCCCGCTCGCGGGAATTGCGCACGGACACCATCGCTTCGGTGGGGTCGATCGCGAACTCGAGCTTGAGCACGCCGCCCTCGAAGCTGCGGCTCACCTGATAGCCCGCCTCACGGAACACCGTCACCATGTTCCGGTTCTCCGCGAGGACCTCGGCGACGAACATCGTCAGGCTGTTCTCCGCGGCCGCCGCGGCCAGGTGCTCGAGCAGGATCGGCCCGAGTCCGCGACCCTGATGCGCGTCGGCGACGACGAACGCCACCTCGGCGGACTTGCCGTCCCCCTCGCCGATCAGTCGCTCGTACCGGCCGACGGCGATGATCTCGTCCCCGAGCAGGACCACGAACGCCACCCGGTCGTGGTGATCGACCGTGGTGAAGTGAACGATGTCCCGTTGCGACATGGTCGGGTAGGGGCCGAAATACCGCAGATAGCGGGTGCGTTCGGAGAGCTTCGAGTGGAACGCGACGAGTTTGTCCGCGTCCTCGGGCACGATCGGCCGCAACGCCACCGCTCCGCCGTCCGCCGCCAGCACGTCGGCGACCCAGTGCCGCGGGTAGTTGTGCGCGGCGTCGGGTTTCTTCTTCGGCTGGGTCGTGACCGCCGCCTCGGTGCCGTCCGACGTCTCGATGCCGTCCGACGTCTCGATGCTGTCCGACGTCTCGATGCCGTCCGACGGCTCAGTCACGGGGATCCTCCGGGTCGAGTCCGAGTAGTGGGAAGCAGGCGCGGCGAGTGGCGATGACGGCCGAGTCGATCCGTGTCAGGGCGCGGTCGACCGACGGGATCCCGGTTTCCGGTGTGCCACCGGGACCGTCCCAGGGCCGGTAGTCGACCTCGCCGCCGTCGCCCATCGTGTCCGGCAGGTCCACGCTGGGTGCGAGCGTGTGAGCCCGCTCCTGCCAGGCCTCGGGTACGGCACGGCCCGTGTCGATCTCGCGGTCGAGCGCTGCGGCAATGAGATGGGTCCACGCGCGCGGGACCACACGGACGAGGCCGTAACCGCCGCCGCCGACGGCGAGCCAGCGTCCTTCGGCGTAGCGGTCGGCGAGATCGCGCATCGCGAGGAATGCGGCCCGCTGGCCGTCGACCGTCAGCGCGAGGTCGGCCAGCGGATCCTCGCGGTGGCTGTCCACACCGCACTGGCTGATCACGATCTGGGGCCTGAACGCCGCGAGGGCGCCCGGGACGACGGCGTGGAAACCGCGCAGCCACAACGCATCGACGGTGCCGGGCAGCACGGGAAGGTTGACGGCGGTGCCCTCCCCTGATCCCTCACCGACTTCGCTCGACCACCCGGTGTTGGGCCAGAGCGTTGCCGGATGCTGGTGGAGCGAGATCGTCAGGACCCGGGGGTCGTGCGCGAACGCGTGCTGCACCCCGTCCCCGTGGTGCGCGTCGACGTCGATGTAGGCGATCCGGTCGAAACCGTGGTCCAGCAGCCAGGAGATCGCAATGGCGACATCGTTGTACACACAGAAGCCGGAGGCCCAGTCGGGCATCGCGTGATGCATGCCGCCGCCGATGCTCACGGCGCGGCGTGTGCGCCCCGCTGCGATCTCCTGCGCCGCGGCGAGGGAACCGCCCGCGAGGATCGCGCTCGCCTCGTGCATCTGGGGGAAGACGGGATTGTCCTCGGTGCCGAGCCCGTGCGGGGCGTCCGCACCGAGCACACCCGACGTCGCCGAGTGTCCGGCCTGTTTGACAGCTTCGACGTACGCGGGGGTGTGGATCCGCAACAGATCTGCGTCCGAGGCGGCATCGGGCCGTAACAGTTCGACCCCCTCCAGAATCCCGAGGCTGCGGGCGAGCGACATGGTCAGCTCGAGCCGTGTGGGGTTCATCGGGTGGTCCGCACTCCACCGATAACTGAGATAGTCCGGACTCCACACGACTGCACGGTGCGATACCAGTGCAGCCGAATCCTCCCCGGAACTGAACGACGCGGTCATGAACTCACGCTACTGGTCCCCCGCGGAGGGTGCGAGCAGACCCCGGCACGACCGGCACCGACGCGCTGCGAGGACGGACGGCGCCGGTGGCGGGCAATCACCGGTAGAATCGACCGAGACGAAGGGGTGTGAGTGTGAAGGATCTGGTCGACACCACGGAGATGTATCTCCGGACGATCTATGACTTGGAAGAAGAGGGCGTCGTCCCACTTCGAGCACGTATTGCCGAACGACTCGAGCAGAGCGGTCCGACGGTCAGCCAGACCGTCGCCCGGATGGAGCGTGACGGTCTCCTCCTGGTCGCCGGCGACCGCCACCTGGAACTGACGGAGAAGGGCCGCGAACTCGCTGTGTCCGTGATGCGGAAGCACCGCCTCGCCGAGCGACTGCTGGTCGATGTCATCGGCCTCAAGTGGGAAGAGGTTCATGCGGAGGCGTGCCGCTGGGAGCACGTCATGAGCGAGGAAGTCGAGCGGCGCCTGGTGGAGGTGCTCAACAACCCCACGACTTCGCCGTACGGCAACCCTATTCCGGGGCTCGCGCTGCTCGGGCTGGACCGCCCGGTCGACCCCCCCGAGACGCTCATCCGCCTCACGGACGTGCCGCCCGGCAAGCCGACCGCTGTCGTCGTCCGGCGTCTCGCGGAGCACGTGCAGTCGGATCCGGACGTCATCGGGCAGCTGCGCGAGGCGGGCGTCGTCCCGGACGCGCGTGTCACAGTCGAGACCAAGCCCGGTTCGGTCACCATCACGGTGCCCGGCCACAGCGGATTCGATCTGTCCGAGGAGATGGCACACGCCGTCCAGGTGAAGCAGGTTCAGGGATAATCGATGAAACTTCTGGTCACCGGCGGCGCCGGCTATGTCGGCAGCGTCTGCAGCACGGTCCTGCTCGAACGCGGACACGAGGTCGTCATCATCGACGACCTGTCCACGGGTAACGCCGACGCGGTGCCGCTCGGTGCCGAGTTCGTCGAGGGCGACGTCGCGGAGGTGGTGTCGGACGTGCTCGGCACGAGCGGCACACCCCGCTTCGACGGCGTCCTGCACTTCGCGGCGCAGTCGCTCGTCGGCGAGTCCGTCCAGTACCCGGAGAAGTACTGGCGCGGCAACGTCGTCACCACGCTCGAACTTCTGGAGGCCATGCGGCATTCGGGGACGCAGAAGCTTGTGTTCTCGTCGACCGCCGCCACGTACGGCGAGCCCGAGCACTCGCCGATCACGGAGGCCGATCCGACCCGTCCCACCAATCCGTACGGGGCGACGAAACTCGCGATCGACCATGCCATAACGTCGTATTCGGTGGCTCATTCGCTCGCGGCGACCAGCCTGCGGTACTTCAACGTCGCGGGAGCGTACAAGTCGGCCGGCGAGAACCGGGTCGTCGAAACGCATTTGATTCCTCTCGTGCTCCAGGTGGCGCTCGGTCAGCGGGAGAAGATCTCGATCTTCGGAACCGACTGGCCGACTCCGGACGGAACGGCGATCCGCGACTACATCCATGTGCTCGACCTCGCCGAGGCGCACGTCCTGGCACTGGAGTCGTCGATCGAGGGCAGGCACCGCATCTACAATCTGGGCAGCGGTGCGGGTTTCAGTGTGCGCGAAGTCATCTCGGCGTGCGCGCGGGTCACCGGGCTCCCCATCGCGGCCGAGGACGCACCGCGCCGGGCAGGCGATCCCGCCGTGCTCGTGGCGTCGAGCGATCGGGCGATCGCGGAACTCGGGTGGCGGCCGGAGCACACCGACCTCGACGAGATCGTCGCCGACGCCTGGGCCTACCTGCAGGAGCTGGGCGACCGGTCGCACGCGGCACGGCGGTGACGCCGGCTCGGTCCGCGATCTAGCGGGGCAGTACGACACCGATCGCTTCGGCTCGCTCGTAACCGACGTCGGCCAGGCCCCGCACCTCGGTCGGCCGGAGTCCGGAGTGCAGTGCACCGTCGAGCAGGGTGGCCAGTACGTGCCCCGGCTCCGAGTCCAGTGCGGCGGCCAACGCGATGCCGGCGAACGGCCCGTCGCCACGAAGGTAGGCGCTGTATCCGAGCAGCGCGGCCGGGTTCGCGCGTTCCGGGTCCGGGAGGTTGCGGGCGAGGAGAATCCACAGTTGCTCCGCGTCGTCGGCGTACGGGCCGACGGCCAGAGCGAGCGCACCGTCCCGGACGGTGACATTATCGAGTGCGAGCGCGAGTTCCGCGTACTCCGGCGCGAGGAGCCTCTCCCCGGACGACACCCGCGCGACGTGCGTCAGCACCAGTTCGAGTTCGAGACGGTGACCGCGTTCCGGCGTGGCCGAACGTTCGGCCAATTCCCTTCGCAGAAGGGATGATTGACGGCCGCGTTCGATGAGGGCGGCGATCTGCATCCGTTCGAGCACCGGGCCGGTCTCGATCGTGGCTTCCAGCTCCTCGCGCGAAGAGCGGATGGCCCTGCCCTCGACGACCCGCGCGAGCGCGACCCGGGACGACGTCGGATCGGACTGGGCTCCGTACCCACCACCGCCGAGGAGGCTGAACCATTCGCGGCCGGCCGCGATCTCCGCCGTGACGAACACGTCGAGAAGTTCGGTCGGCGTGAAGTCGAGGAGCTCTTCGAATTCTTCGACGATCGCGGACAGCTCGTCCAGGGAGATCGCGGCCCGATCGGTGAAGCGGTCGTCGACGAGCACCAGGAG
Source organism: Rhodococcus sp. NPDC127593 (assembly GCF_042671975.1). Lineage (NCBI taxonomy): Bacteria > Bacillati > Actinomycetota > Actinomycetes > Mycobacteriales > Nocardiaceae > Rhodococcus > Rhodococcus sp. NPDC127593. The sequence continues at coordinate 110,411 of NZ_JBHXWI010000032.1, forward strand.
CACCCCGGTGGCCTGCTCCCTCTCACAGACGGTGGCGAACTGACCCAACGCCGCGTACATCGGCGGGGTCGGCACGTCGCCGCCGCTGAGGACCAGGTCGTGTCTCATGACGGCTCCGACCGACGGGTTGTGCTCCCCGGACAGGCACACCGCCACGATCGACCGGGCAGGCCGGAATCCGAGCAGTGCGGGCACCGAGGCGAGAAGGTCGCCCGGGGCGGACAACGTGACGGTGTGCTGAAGCGGGGGCGGTCCCCCGCCGGGATCGTCGGAGAAACCGGAACCGTTCGGGAATGCGGGTGTCGTCATGCATCAGACTCTGACGGGTCGACGCGTCGGCGCGGGGCGGGCGAACTGGGGAAACACAGAGGGCTGTGGATGGGCCATCGGTTGTGGACAACCGGGCCGCCGCGCCGCGCGGACGCGCCGTTCGACCGAGGAGTCGTCGGAGCCCTGTGCTAAAGGGCCCCGCTCAGCTGTTCTGCACCTTCTGCACCGCGGCGGTGAACAACTCGTCGAGCGCGACGGTATCGGCCTTCGCGTCGCCGAACGACATGAAGGTCGCGGACACCCGCACGTCGCCCACCTGCGCCATCAACGTGACCATCGACTGGGTGACCTTGTCGCTCTGGTTGCCGGACTTGACAGTCCGCCGGAGCGCGAGGGTGTCGTCGGCCCGGACCGGAGGAGCCGGTGTGACCTCGGTGGTGACGGTGGACTCGGCCCCACTGTCCGTCACGGTGACCTCGCCGCACTTCTTCGTCTGTGCCGCCAGTTCGTCGAGGGGTGTATCGGTTCTGGTGAGCTCGACCGAGATCGTCGAACGGCTCGCGTTGTCAGTGCCCACCGCCATGACGGTGCCGGTCGGTCCGTAGTCCTGCGCAGGCGGCGCACAGTCCGCAGGGTCGACCACCGCGCCCTGCGGTACGCCCGTCAGGTCGGGGGCCGCCATCGACACGGCCTGGGCGGGCAGCACGATCGCCTCGTACCGGGCCGGGAAGTCGGCCGGATCGACCAGAAGCTTCGACAGTCCCTTTCCGGAAGGCGAGCCCGCCGCGATGGTCGTGCTCGGCTGCGGGACACCGGAGACCGTCGAGGAACACCCGGCGAGAATCGTCGCCGCGGCCACCGCGACCACCGGGACGACGACGGCCGTCCGTACCGCTGTGCGCCGAGACCTCACCGTCGACCTCCCGTGTCGGATGCGTGGTGCTCCCACCCCGGGAGCCTGTCCGCCACTCTGCCACGCCGATGCATCGACGGTGGGGAGGGTGCGGCTCAGCTGCCGCGGGCGATCCACTCCTCCAGATGCGGGGATTCGGTCCCGATGGTGGTTCCGTCGCCGTGCCCGGTGCGGACCGTCGTCGACGGCGGCAGCGCGAACAGACGGTCGCGAATGGACCCGATGATCGTCGGGAAGTCCGAGTAGGAGCGCCCGGTGGCTCCCGGTCCGCCCGAGAACAGGGTGTCACCACTGAACAGTTCCCCCGCCTCCGGCAGATACAGACAGCAGGAGCCGGGAGAGTGACCGGGCGTGTGGAGCACGCGGACGTCGGTCCCGGCTACCGCGATCTCCTGCCCGTCCTCGATCGGCGTGTAGGCGACGGAGGGGTGAGTCTGTCGCCACAACACGTCGTCGGCCGCATGGAGGTAGAGGGGGGCGTCCAGTGCCGTGGACAGTTCGGGCGCCACGGTGACGTGGTCGTTGTGGCCGTGTGTGCAGACGATGGCCCTCACGTGCCTACCGCCGACAGCCTCGACGATCGGGGCGGCGGTGTGGGCGGCGTCGATCACCACCACCTCGGAGTCGTCGCCGACGATCCACACGTTGTTGTCGACGTCCCAGGTGCCCCCGTCGAGACTGAAGGTGCCGGAGGTGACCACTCGGTCGATGCGCACGCTCACGACACGACCGCCGATCTTCGAACGCGGTCCGCAATTCTTTGTACCTGTGCCGACATCGCGCACCTCCAGGATCGTCGTCCGTGTCGGACCGTGCCGTTCCTCACATTGCCACAGTCCGTGCGCGGGATCTCGCTGTGGGCGAACACCGGAAGGCCCCTGGCGGGAATTATCGGTCGCCCGCGCCGTGTTCCCCCAGGGCAGGACCTCCGAGAGCAAAGTCCGACGTATCGATGCCGGAGACGATAGGGGACACTGGAGGCCAGGCACGAAGGAGAAGAGGTCTGTAATGGACGAACAGTCGAAGATGTACGAGCTGGAGTTCCCGGCACCGCAGCTGTCCTCCGCGGACGGCCAGGGACCTGTGCTGATCCACGGACTCGAGGGCTTCTCCGACGCAGGCCACGCCGTCAAACTCGCCACGACGCATCTCCGTGAGAGCCTCGAGAGCGAACTGGTCGCCTCCTTCGCGGTCGACGAACTCGTCGATTACCGCTCGCGTCGGCCCACCATGACGTTCAAAGCCGATCACTTCTCGGACTACGATCAGCCCGAACTGAACCTGTATGCGCTGAAAGACACGGCGGGCACCCCGTTCCTGCTGCTGGCCGGTATGGAACCCGATCTCCGCTGGGAGCGGTTCACCACGGCGGTGCGTCTGCTGGCCGAGCAGCTCGGTGTGCGCCGGACCGTGGGCATCAACGCCATTCCGATGGCCATCCCGCACACCCGCCCACTCGGGGTGACCGCGCATTCCACCAACAAGGACCTGATCAAGGATCACCAGCGCTGGTCGGGCGAACTGCAGGTGCCCGGTAGCGCGTCCTCGCTGATCGAATTGCGGATGGCGCAGCACGGGCACGAGTCCGTCGGATTCTCGGTTCACGTTCCCCACTACCTGGCTCAGACGGACTACCCGGGGGCCGCCGAGACCCTCCTCGAGAATGTGAGCGACGTCACCGACCTGGACCTGCCGCTGGCCGCGCTCGGCGAGGCCGCGGCACGCGTCCGGGAACAGGTCGACGAGCACATCGCGGGTAACGAGGAGGTACAAACCGTCGTCCACGCCCTGGAACGCCAGTACGATGCGTACGTAACGGCTCAAGAACAGCAGTCCACGCTCCTGGCCAGCGAAGAAGACCTGCCGAGTGGTGACGAACTCGGTGCAGAATTCGAGCGTTTCCTCGCCGAACAGGCCCTGCAGGACGGCGAGGGCGGCGACTCCGAGGAGGAGGGGGGATCACAGGGCGGGGCGTGACCGAGGATCGGATGTGCGGTCGCCACGCGGACACTGTGCGACCGCACGGTCCAGTTGTTCGGCCGAGAGCGGTGCAATAGCGTCGAGATGAAGCGGATGATTGAGCTGTCAACATTCGGGAGTGCACCTAGTTCAGGAGGCGACATGAGCGACACCCGCATTCGTAAGCTCAGGCCCGTTCCGAACGCCGAAACCCGCATGATGTTCCGCACGATCCACGGCTACCGCCGCGCGTTCCGCATGGCAGGCGAGGGTCCCGCGCTTCTGCTGATCCACGGCATCGGCGACAACTCGTCCACCTGGACCGAGATCATCCCGCACCTCGCCAAGAACTACACCGTCATCGCCCCCGACCTGCTGGGTCACGGACGCTCCGACAAGCCGCGGGCCGACTACTCGGTCGCGGCGTACGCCAACGGCATGCGCGACCTGCTGTCCACCCTGGGCATCGACAAGGTCACCGTCGTCGGTCACTCGCTCGGCGGCGGTGTCGCCATGCAGTTCTCCTACCAGTTCCCGCAGATGGTGGACCGGCTCGTCCTGGTCTCGGCCGGCGGCGTCACCAAGGACGTTCACCCGCTCCTCCGTCTCGCGTCGGTTCCGGTGGTCAACGAGGCGCTGAAACTGCTGCGCATTCCCGGCGCGATGCCCACCGTGCGATTCGTGGGGAACGTGTTGAGCCAACTGAACGGAACGCGACTGCGTCCCGGAGCGATGCTGCACGACACACCCGACCTGGTACGCGTACTCGCGGAGCTGTACGACCCCACCGCCTACGAGGCGTACCTGCGCACCCTGCGCGCGGTCGTCGACTGGCGCGGCCAGGTCGTCACCATGCTCGACCGATGTTACCTGACCGAGAACCTCCCGGTGCAGCTCATCTGGGGCGATCAAGACGCCGTCATCCCGGTGAGCCATGCCCACCTCGCACACGCGGCGATGCCCGGCTCACACCTCGAGATCTTCCGCGGCGCAGGCCATTTCCCGTTCCGCGACGACCCGATGCGGTTCCTGCGCACCATCGAAAAGTTCCTGTCCGTAACCCATCCCCTGCAGTTCGACGAAACGAAGTGGCGGCAGATGCTCGTCACCGGCGTCGGTGAGAGCACCATCACCGGCAGCGCGTCCACCCGCATGGCGGTCCTCGACGCGATGGGATCGGACGAACGCAGCGCGACATAGGCCCGGCAGCGGCGCACCGCGTTCCGGCTAGCCTGTAGCAGTGCTTCTCTCCGACCTGCTCCCCGACAACGCGGATTCCGATTCCGTTTTCGACGCCTTCACCTCCTGGACCGAAGAACGGGGTTTGACGCTCTACCCCGCCCAGGAAGAATCCGTGATGGAGCTGGTGTCCGGGGCCAACGTGATCCTGGCGACGCCCACCGGATCCGGCAAGTCGATGGTGGCGGTCGGCGCCCACTTCTACGCCATGGCCACCGGCAAGCGCACCTTCTACACCGCCCCGATCAAAGCCCTTGTCAGCGAAAAGTTCTTCGCCCTGTGCGAGGTGTTCGGCGCGGAGAACGTCGGCATGATGACCGGCGATGCCGCCGTCAACTCGCGGGCACCCATCATCTGCGCGACCGCCGAGATCGTCGCGAACCTCGCGCTGCGCGAGGGCGCCGACTCCGACATCGGTCAGGTCGTGATGGACGAGTTCCACTTCTACTCCGAGCCCGACCGGGGCTGGGCGTGGCAGGTACCCCTTGTCGAACTCCCCCACGCCCAGTTTCTCCTCATGTCAGCCACCCTCGGGGAGGTCGACTTCTTCTCGTCCGACCTCACCCGCCGGACCGGCCGCCCAACCACCGTCGTCGCGGGCACCGAGCGTCCCGTTCCCCTCTTGTTCTCGTACGCCACGACTCCCGTGAGCGAGACGATCGAGGAACTGGTGACCACCAATCAGGCCCCGGTCTACGTGGTTCACTTCACCCAGGCCGCCGCCCTGGAACGGGCGCAGGCCCTGACCAGCGTCAACTTCTGTTCGCGCGAGGAGAAGGACGCCATCGCCGAAGCCCTCGGCGGCTTCCGGTTCACCACCGGATTCGGCAAGACGCTCTCGCGCCTCGTCCGCCACGGTATCGGCGTCCACCACGCGGGCATGCTGCCGAAGTACCGCCGTCTCATCGAGAAGTTGGCGCAGGACGGTCTGCTGAAGGTCATCTGCGGCACCGACACCCTCGGTGTGGGGATCAACGTCCCCATCCGCACCGTGCTCCTCACCGGGCTGACCAAGTTCGACGGCACCCGCACGCGGCACCTCCGCGCCCGCGAGTTCCACCAGATCGCGGGACGCGCGGGACGCGCCGGCTACGACACCCTGGGCACCGTGGTCGTGCAGGCGCCCGAACACGAGGTCGAAAACCTGCGCGCACTGGCCAAGGCAGGCGACGACCCGAAGAAGCGCCGGAAAGTACAGCGCAAGAAGGCGCCGGACGGCTTCGTGTCGTGGAGCGAGGCCACGTACGATCGCCTCGTCGCCGCGTCACCCGAACCGCTCGTCTCACGGTTTTCTGTGTCGAACTCCATGCTGCTCAACGTGATCGCGCGCCCGGGCAACTGCTTCGAGTCCATGCGGCACCTCCTCGAGGACAACCACGAGTCGCGGCCCGCGCAGCGCAAGCACATCCTCAAGGCGCTGTCGTTGTACCGCGGGCTGATCGACGCCGGCGTGGTGCAGCGACTCGAAGAACCCGACGCCGACGGCCGCATGGCCCGGCTCACGATGGAACTCCAGCGGGACTTCGCGCTCAACCAGCCGCTGTCCCCGTTCGCCCTGGCCGCCCTCGAACTCCTCGACGTCGAATCCGATTCCTATGCACTGGATGTGGTGTCGGTGATCGAGTCGACCCTCGACGACCCGCGGCAGGTCCTCATGGCGCAGCAGCACTTCGCCCGCGGTGAAGCGGTCGCGCAGATGAAGGCCGACGGGATCGAGTACGAGGAACGCATGGAACTGCTCGAGGAGGTCACCTGGCCCAAGCCTCTCGCGGACCTGTTGTTCCCGGCGTTCGAGATGTACCGCGGTGGGCATCCGTGGATCACGGAGTTCGCGCTGTCGCCCAAGTCGGTCGTGCGCGACATGGTCGAGCGGGCCATGACGTTCGCCGAAATGGTCAGCCACTACGGTCTGGCCCGTTCGGAGGGGCTCGTGCTGCGGTATCTCGCGGACGCGTATCGCGCACTGCGCCAGACCGTTCCGACCGAGGCCCGGACGGAGGAGCTGGACGACCTCATCGAGTGGCTGGGCGAGCTGATCCGCCAGGTCGATTCCAGCCTGCTCGACGAATGGGAATCCCTCACCGATCCCGGCGCCGAGGGAGACGAGCAGCAGGTCGCGTTCGGCGCCGATGTGCCGCGCCCGATCTCGGCGAACACGCGGGCATTCCGGGTGATGGTGCGCAACGCCATGTTCCGGCGTATCGAACTCGCGTCGCGGCGGCGGTGGGCCGAACTGGAGGGACTCGACGACGGCATCGACGCCGGGGAGTGGGAGGACCAGCTCCAGCCGTACTTCGACGAGTACGACTCCCTCGGCACCGGCCCCTCGGCACGCGGCCCCCAGCTGTTCCAGGTGGAGACCGCGCCCGAGCTGTGGCGGGTGCGGCAGGTCCTCGAGGACCCTCAGGGCGATCACGGGTGGGCGTTGACGGCGGTCGTCGACCTCCCCGAGTCCGACGCGGCCGGCGAAGTGATCTTCGACGAGCTCAGCATCGTCGAGGGTTAGCGGTCAGGAACGCGGCCGGCGGGGCTGATCACGCCGCGCCGCGTTCTTCTCCTTGATGCGGACGGTCTCTTTGCGGACCTCGGCCTGGGTGGCGCGTTCCTGCTGCAGCCACTCGGGACGATCCGCCATGAGCGCGTCGATCTGCTCGGTGGTGAGCGCCTCGGTGACGCCGCCTCGGCCGAGGCCCGCGATGGATACCCCCAGCTTCGCCGCGACCACCGGCCGCGGGTGCGGGCCGTTTCGGCGCAGCTCGAGCAGCCACTCCGGCGGATCGCTCTGCAGTGCACTCAGCTCGTCGCGGGAGACGAGACCCTCCTGGAACTCCGCGGGGGTGGCCTCGAGGTACACACCCAGCTTCTTCGCCGCGGTGGCGGGCTTCATAGTCTGAGGGCTCTTGTGCGACGTCATGGTGTCAAGAGTAACGAGCGTGTGCGATGCCGTTGACCAAGGCCGGTAGCCTGACGGAGTGACAGACGCGGATGCATCCCCTTCGTTCCGGCTCGCGTATGTCCCGGGCGTGACCCCCACCAAGTGGGTGAGGATCTGGAACGAACGACTGCCCGACGTCCCGCTCACTCTCGTCCCGGTGGCGGCCGCCGACGCAGCCGTGACGTTGCGCGGCGGCGGCGCGGACGCGGGCCTGGTGCGGCTGCCGATCGACCGGACCGGTCTCAGCGCCATCCCCCTGTACACCGAGATCCCCGTGGTCGTGGCGCCGAAGGACCACGTCGTGGCGGCGGTGGACGAGGTGTCGATCGCGGATCTGGCCGACGAGATCGTGCTGCACCCGCACGACGACGTCCTCGTCTGGGACAGCTTGCCGGGACTGCCCGCCCAGGACCGCCCCGCCACGACGGCCGACGCGATCGAACTGATCGCCGCGGGGATCGGGCTGCTCGTCGTCCCGCAGTCGCTCGCGCGGCTCCACCACCGCAAGGACCTCGTCTACCGGACGGTGTCGGACGGCCCGGAGTCACGGATCGCACTGTCGTGGCCCGAGGACGACACCACCGAACTGGTGGAGGAGTTCATCGGCATCGTTCGAGGCCGGACCGTCAACAGCTCCCGGGGCCGCACCCCGACTCCGGCTCAGCCGAAGAAGAAGCGTCCCGCCGCGGCGGCTGCACGCCAGAAACCGGCCGCGGGGGCCAGGACGTCACGGTCGGGCTCCGGAACGAAGGGCGGCAAGAAGGGCAAACCGCGGCGGCGGTCCTAGTACTGCAACGGCACTTGCTTGACAGGTAGACGATACTGATTGTGTGGTCCTTGATCTGGTTGTCGCCGAGTTGGAAGCGTTGCATGAGCGGATCTCCGGTCGGTTCGCCCGGTCGGAACCGCGTACCCGAGTCCGTGAATATGTGACGGGTTTGGTTGCGGGTCTGGAACGCAAGAACGGGTGGACCCTCGCCGAGCGGGCCGGTGAGATCAGCCCGGACGGGATGCAACGGTTGCTGCGGCGGGCGGACTGGGACGTCGACGGCGTGCGCGACGATGTCCGCGATTACGTCGTCGAACGCCTCGGCGACCGCACCGGCGTACTGATCGTCGATGACACCGGATTCCTCAAGAAGGGCACCCGCTCGGCCGGGGTGCAACGCCAGTACTCGGGCACCGCTGGGCGGGTGGAAAACTGTCAGATCGGGGTCTTCCTCGCCTACGCGAGCGCGGCCGGGCACGCGCTCATCGACCGGGAGCTGTACCTGCCCGAGTCGTGGACCTCCGACCGGGACCGGTGCCGCGCCGCCGG
>NZ_JBHXWI010000033.1:0-116160 GCF_042671975.1 Rhodococcus sp. NPDC127593
TCGGTCGTCGGTGACGAGCTGGCTGTAGACAAGATCGTTCCCAGCCCGCTCGATCCTCGCGTCGCCCCCGCTGTCGCGGAGGCAGTCGCCGCCGCTGCTCACGCAGAAGGCGTCACCGACTAGCGAGAATCCGTCGAACACCCCGATCCGGAACCCGCACCCACGGTTCCGGTGTCGGGGTGTTTGCCGTTGGGTGAATTGTTCGCTACGACGCGGGCTCGGCGATCCGTTCGGATCTCGGGTTGCGGCGCAGGCGGCCGGTCCCCGGAACGGACGCCCACACCGCCAGCGCGAGCAGTCCGTCCACGACGAGAGCGAGGATCGTCACGAGCAGCGCACCGACGAGCACCCGGTCATACTGGCGCAGGGCCAGCCCGTCGAAAATGTAGCGGCCCAGGCCGCCGAGGTTGACGTACGCGGCGACCGTTGCGGTCGCGATGATCTGCAGGGTCGCGTTGCGCAGCCCGCCGAGCATGAGCGGCAGCGCATTCGGGGCCTCGACACGTGTGAGGACCTGCCATTCGGTCATTCCCATCGCGCGGGCCGCGTCCACGACCGTCCGGTCGACGTTCGCGACACCCGCGTACGTGCCCGCGAGCACCGGCGGGATTCCGAGGATCACCAGGGCCAGGATCGGCGGGATGAGGCCCAGCCCGAGCACCAGCACCAGGAACGTCAGCAGACCCAGTGTCGGCAGCGAGCGGAGCGCGTTGACGAGACCGACCACGACCACGTCACCCTTGCGCAGATGTCCGATGATCAGACCGATCGGCACCGCGACCACCGCAGACAATGCGACCGCCAGGAAGCTGTACCAGAGGTGTTCGAGGATGCGGGCGCCGATACCGGTGCTACCCGACCAGTTACCCGGATCGACGATGTACTCCCACGCGCCGCCGAAGATGTTCACGAAGCCTCCTCTGCGGCCGGGGCCGCCGACTGTCCCGCGACCAGCGGCGTGCGCCGGACCTTCTGCTGCCGGGTCCACGGTGTCAGTGCCCAGCCGACCAGGAACAGCAGCAGATCGAACGCGAGGGCCAGAACGACGATCGCGATGATCCCGGCGAGGATCTGGTCCGGATAGTCACGCTGGTAGCCCTGGGTGAACAGGGTGCCGAGACCGCCGATCCCGATCAGCGAACCCACCGACACCAGCGAGATGTTGGTCACGGCCACCACTCTCACGTTCGCGACGAGAACGGGTAGCGCGAGGGGCAATTCGACGGTCAGAGCCCGGCGGAGCAGGGTGAAACCCATCGCGGTGGCGGAGTCGACGACGTCGGCGGGAACGGAGTCGAGGGCCTCGGGCACAGCGCGGATCAGCAGGGCGGTGGAGTAGATCGTCAGCGCGATCACCACATTGAGCGGGTCCAGGATCTGCAGTCCGACGACGGACGGGATCGTCACGAACAGTGCCAGCGACGGGATCGTGAACGCGATGCCCGCGACGATCAGCGTGATCTTCCGCAGCCAGGACGCACCCCGGATCGCGGTCCCCACCGGGACCGCGATGAGCAACCCGATCAGGAGCGGAACCAGCGCGAGGTAGAGATGGGTCTTCGTCAGGTCGACGACGACCGAGAAGTTGTCGATGAGCCATCGCATGGGATCACGGCCCGTCCGGGGTTGCCGGTTGGGTAGTGAAGTAGTGCTCACCCCTCGCACGATCCTCGGCCGCCCGCTGCTCGGCCAGCTTCGCGATCACCTCGGAGCCGAGGATGCCGCCGGTGACCGCGCCGTCGGCGTCGACGGCCACCCCGATGCCCGACGGAGAGGAGATGGCCGCGTCCAGGGCCTGCCGCAGGTCGGCGCCGGGGGCGAAGAGGGATCCGCCCGCCGCAGTGCATTCGGAGACGGGGCGTCCGGCCCGCGCCCCCTCGACACCGGTGACGTCGATCCATCCCCGCGGTACGCCCGCGTCCGTGACGACCAGCACCCATTCGCCCTGTTCGAGCCGGAGCCCGGGCAACTCCTTCTCGGTCGCCGTCCGGATGGTGTGCAGCGGAACCTGATCTGCCGTCCGGAACGACAGTCCGCGGTACCCGCGGTCGCGTCCCACGAACGAGGCGACGAAATCGGTGGCCGGCGCGGACAGCACCGTGTCGGGTGCGTCGTACTGCTGCAACCGGCCGCCCGGTCCGAAGACCGCCACACGGTCACCGAGTTTGACGGCCTCGTCGATGTCGTGGGTGACGAACACGATGGTCTTGCGCATTTCGGCCTGCAGGCGCTGCATCTCGGCCTGCAGGTCTTCGCGGACAACGGGATCGACGGCGCTGAACGGCTCGTCCATCAGCAGGATCGGTGGGTCGGCGGCCAGCGCCCGCGCGACTCCGACGCGTTGTTGCTGCCCGCCGGACAGCTGCCCGGGATAGCGGGAGGCCAGCGCCGGGTCGAGTCCGACGCGTTCGAGCACAGCCAACGCGGCCTTGCGGGCGTTGCGTCGTGAGTCGCCGCGCAGCACCGGCACGGTCGCGACGTTGTCGACCACCGTGCGGTGCGGGAGCAGTCCTGCGCTCTGGATGACGTAGCCGATGCCGAGTCGAAGCTTCACCGCGTCGGTCTGGGCGATGTCGCGGCCGTCGACCGTGATCGTTCCCGCGGTCGGGGTGATCATCCGGTTGATCATCCGCATCGACGTGGTCTTGCCGCAGCCGGACGGCCCGACGAAGACCGTGAACGATTCGGCGTCGATCTCCAGGTCGAGGTTGTCGACCGCCGTCGTGCCGTCCGGGTACTGCTTCGTGACTCCCGAGAATGTGATCACGGCAGGCTCCTCTACGAGACCGGCTTGTCGAGCCCCTGGTCCGTCACCCACTGCTTCGCGGCCGCGGCCGGCTCGGTTTTCGCGTCACCCGAGACGGAATCATTGAGCGCGACAAGCTCTTCGGTGGTCAGCTTCGCCGACAGCGCGTCGAGCGCCCGGGTCAGCTTGTCGGAGGACTTGGTGGCGCGCACCACCGGGACGACATTCTGCGCCGCGAAGTTGTTCTGCGGATCCGTGAGCACCACGAAACCGTTCTGCGCGATCGCCGGGGACGTCGTGAAGATGTCGGCGGCCGTGATCTGCCCCGACGCGAGGGCGTCCACCGTGGCCGGACCGCCGCCGTCGGCGATCGGGACGAAATTGTCGGCCGTGATGTCGAGGCCGTACTTGGCCTTCAGGCCGGGCAGACCACCGGGACGTTCCTGGAACTCGGCGGGTGCACCGAACTTCACCTCGTTCGAGTGCGCCGCGAGATCCGCGATGGAGGTGAGGTTCCAGCGCTGCGCCGTCTCCTTCGTGACGACGACGGCATCCTTGTCCTCAGCCGGGGCCGGGGTGGTGATCGTCAGTTCCGAACCGAGAGCGGCAGGCAGCGCGGCATCCACGTCGGCGGCGCTCGTGGCCGTCGAATCCGGGTCGAGATACTGCAGCAGGTTGCCCGTGTAATCGGGGATGACGTCGATCGACCCGTCCTTCAGCGCGGGAATGTAGGCCTCACGGCTGCCGATGTTGAACTTCGTCGTCACGTCGAACCCGTTGGCGCGGAGCACCTCGGTGTAGATGTTCGCGACCGTCTCCGATTCGGGGAAGTTCGCCGATCCCACGATGATCGTGTTGGGGTCGTCACCCGATCCCTCGCCGCCGGAGGACAGGGGGTCGGATCCGCCGCCGCACGCCGCGAGCGACACGACGGCCACCGTCGCGAGAGCGATACTGCCAACGGAGCGGCGGGTGAAGCCCGACAGAATTCGTGAGGTGCGCATGAGCGTCCTTCCCGTTGTCACCGGCGCCGGACCTGCCGACGGAAACCGGTGGACGCGTTTCCGCGCCATCGGTTGGCCAGTGTAACGATAGGGGCGGACAGGGCACGGTTTTCGACCAGCTCGAGGTAAACGAAAGGCGCGACGTGGCACACACACGGACAGACGAATCGGCCGAGCGCCCGGGGCCATGGTCCCGGGCACTGATCGCCGCGTCCGCGCTGCTACTGCTCGCGGGGGTGGCGTCGGGATGCGCAGGCGGTGACACGACCCTCGACGGTTCCGCGGGGCAGGGGGCGGGCGAGATCGTGGTGGGTGCGGGTGACGGAGCAGAGAGCCGGATCCTGGCCGAAATCTATGCGGGTGCCCTGCGTTCGACCGGGGCGCCGGTCACCACCGACGGGGGCCTCGGTGACCGGACCGCGTACCTCGGACAGCTCGATGCCGGAAGCGTCACGCTGGTGCCGGAGTTCACGGGCCGGTTGTTGCGCTACTACGACCCCGAATCGACGCAAACGGAGCAGGACGATGTGTTCGAGGCATTGAGCAAGGCTCTGCCGCAGGGACTTTCGATCTCCGACTTCGCGGCCGCCGAGGACAGGTCGGCGCTGGCGGTGACCCCGCAGACGTCCGGACAGCTGGATCTCACCACCCTCGACGAACTTGTTCCCTCGTGCGGCAGGAGCACGGCCGTGCTCGCCCCGGCGTTCGAGGCCGACGCTCTTCCCGACCTGACCGGTTGCACGTTCGCGCAGACCCGGACGGTGGCCGACGACGACGCCGCCGTCGGCGAACTCGCCGCCCCCGCACCGGCGGACGGAGCCGTGCGGGTGGCCGGGGTGACCACCGCGTCACCCGCCGTCGCGGGCGCGGATCTGGTGCTGCTGGCGGACGACGATCACGTGTTCACCGCACAGAACGTGGTGCCGCTGTTCCGGATCGGGACCCTCGGCGAAGCCCAGCTGAAGGCGTTGAACGTCGTGGCGGGTGAGCTGACGACCGCGGACCTGGCCGACATGATCGGCCAGGTCCGCGGTGGTGCCGATTCAGCCGACGTGGCGCGGGTGTGGCTCGACGCCCATCTGTGAACCCAGGAACGCCCCGAGTTCCGCCACCGCGTCCGCGGCCTCGCGGACCAGGGACGCCTGGAGGTGGGCGACGTGCCACAGCCGGGCGTACTCGGTGAGCGTGACGTCCACGTCCGACTCGTTCAGCTTGTCGACGAACTCCATGATCTGCGGGTAGAGCACCTCGTCCACCCCGACATGGATCAGTGTCGGCGGCAGTCCCGCCAGATTTCCGTGCAGCGGTGCGTAACCCGGATCGTGCACGTCCCCGTTGCCCAGGTACTTCTCGGCGGCATCGAACGACCACGCCGTGTTGACCACGAGATCCCGGTCCCGCGACGTGTCACGCCGGCCGGGATCGACCCACGGAGAGATCAGCGCCAACGCGGCCGGAGTCACACCGTGCCGGTCGATCAGGCGGCGCGCGGTGGCGACCGTGAGGCCACCGCCCGCCGAATCGCCGGCGATGGCGAGTTGCTCTGTCTCGTAACCGTGTTCCGTGTTCAGCTCCAGGTACGCCGCGACCGCGTCCTCGAGCCCGGCCGGGAACGGATGCTCCGGAGCCAGCCGGTAGTCGAGGGTGTAGACGACGCTGCCGGATTCCCTGGCGATGTGAGCGGCCAGCGAACGGTGCGTGGCGAGCGAGCCGATCGTGTACGCCCCACCGTGCAGGTAGAGCACAGCGGTCCGGCGTTCGGTGGCTCCCACCGTGATTCGCTCCGCCGGCCGCCCGGCCAGCGAGGTCGGGCGGACGACGGCACCCGCAGGCACCTGCTGCAACCGAGCGCCGAGGTCGAGGATCGCCCTCTGGACGGCGTACGGGAGTCGGGCATTGAGGCTGAGGCGGTAGAACGGCCGGAGGGCCGTCGCGACGACCGGCAGCGGCAGGTGGAAGCTCATCGGTACCTCAGTTCGACTTGGGGAGGACTCGTCCGGCGACGATGGCAACCACACGCTGGTAGCTCGGTCCGGCGAGCCGCACCCAGGCGTCGAGGAACTTGGCGTCGGCGCCGATCAGGACGCGCGGCTTGCTCTTGCGGACACCGTTCACGATGGTCTCGGCAGCCGCCTCCGGAGTGGTGCGTGCGAGCTTCTGGTCGAAGAACTTCGCGAACGTGTCGAGGTCCTCGCCCGGTCCCGCGGTGGCGTTGCGGGCGATGGCCGTCTTGATGCCACCGGGGTGCACACACGTCACCTTGACGGGGTGCCTGGCGATCAGCATCTCCTGGCGCAACGACTCGGTGAAACCGCGCACCGCGAACTTCGCCGAGTTGTACGCGCTCTGACCCGGCATGGACAGCAGGCCGAAGAGGCTCGAGACGTTCACGACGTGGCCGTCGCCCGACGCGATGAGATGCGGCAGGAAGGCCTTGGTGCCGTTGACGACTCCCCAGAAGTCCACGTCCATGATCTTCTCGATGTCCTTGAACTCGGACTTCTCGAACTCACCGTGGTAGGCGATGCCGGCGTTGTTGTACACCTGGTTGATCTTGCCGAAGTGGGCCCGCACCTCGTCGGCGTACGCGAGCACCGCCTCGCGCTGGGTGACGTCCAGGTGATCGGCCTTGACCTCGGCGCCCAGCGCCTCGGCCTGGCGTGCGGTCTCGGCGAGCCCGACCGTGTCCATGTCCGAGATCGCCAGCCGGGCACCCCGGCCCGCCAGGTTGAGGGCGAGCGCCCTGCCGATACCGGATCCGGCTCCGGTGATCACGACTACCTTGCCTGCGAACTCGCTCACTGTGCTGTCACCTTGTCGTCGTCGAGGTCGATCTGTGCCGGGATGGCGGCTGGGCCGGGGATCTTGCCGTTCACGTGCACGGGTGCAGGCAGATCGGCGGCGGCCACGCTGTCGTACGCGGTGAGGTCGAAGCGCTTCGTCTCGTTCCGGAACTGGAATGTGAAGCCCGGCCACAGCGTGGTGTTGTTGCCGTGCTTGTCGAGGTACCAGCTCGCGCACCCACCGTTGTTCCAGACGCTGTGCGACAGCTTCTCCTGGAGTTCGGCGTTGTACCGGTCCTGGGCGGCCTGACGGACCTCGATCTTGCCGATGCCGTACTTGTCGAGCGTCTGCAGGGCGTCGACGAGGTAGTTGAGCTGCGACTCGATCATGAAGACCATCGAGGTGTGGCCCAGACCGGTGTTCGGGCCCACCAGGAAGAACATGTTGGGGAAGTTCGCGATCGCGGCGCCCTTGTAGCCCTGCTGTCCGCCCTGGTCGAAGACGTCGGCGAGCGAGCGGCCGTCCTTGCCGAAGATGCCCTCGAACGTGGGGGAGTCGGTGACGTGGAAGCCGGTGGCGACGACGATGGCGTCGACCTCGCGGACGGTGCCGTCCTTCGAGATCACCGAGTTGGCCGTGACCTCGGCGATGCCGTCGGTCACCAGGTCGACGTTGCCCTGTGCGAGGGTGGGGTAGTAGTTGTTCGAGATCAGCATGCGCTTGCAGCCGATCTGGAAGTTCGGCGTGACCTTCTTGCGCAGATCCTTGTCCTTGATCTGGCGGCGCAGGTGGCGTTCGGCCGCGATCTGCAGTGGCTTCATGAACACGGGGGCCTTCGCGAGTCCGACGACCTGGCTCTCGCGCATCCAGTAGATCCCGGTGCGGCACAGCTTCTGGAAGCCGGGGAGGTACTTGAACGCGGTGTGCTCGAGCTTCGTGTACTCGCGGTCCGCCCGGGGCAGGATCCACGGCGCCGTGCGCTGGTACACGTCGAGGTGCGACACCTTCTTGCCGATGGCGGGCACGATCTGGATGGCCGAGGCGCCGGTGCCGATGACGGCGACGCGCTTCCCCGTCAGGTCGGCGTCGTGGTTCCAGCGGGCGGAGTGGAAGATCTCGCCCTCGAAGCCTTCGATGCCCTTGATGTCGGGGAGGGACGGCTCGCACAGTGCACCGACCGCGGAGACGACGACCTTCGCGACGAAGTTGCCCTTGGTGGTGCTGACCTCCCAGCGGGTGGTCGACTCGTTCCAATGGGCGGACTGCACGTCACAGCCGAAGTGGTGCTTGTCGCGCACCTTGTACTTGTCGGCCACCGACCGGATGTACTTCTGGATCTCGGGCTGCGTCGAGAACGACCGAGTCCACTCCGGGTTCAGCGCGAACGAGTAGGAGTACAGATGTGAGGGAACATCGCATGCCGCGCCCGGGTACGTGTTGTCTCGCCAGGTGCCGCCGACGTCGGTGCCGCGTTCGAGCACGAGGAAGTCGGTCTTGCCTGCCTGGGTCAGCTTGATCGCCGCGCCGAGGCCGGCGAACCCGCTGCCGATGATCAGCGTGTCGATATGCCGGACACCTGCGGTAGGGGCGGAAGTATCTGTGACGGGGAGACTCATGTAAGAAACAATAGGGCGCTATTGAGGGGCAGTCAATAGCCTATTGACCTTCGTTCAGTAGTCTTGTCTCATGGACGTCGTGAAGCGGACCCGTCTCAGCCCAGAACAACGGCGCGCGCAACTGATCGACCTCGGCGCGAAGATGCTGGCGCAGCGCCCGTTGGAGCAGATCTCCGTCGAGGACATCGCCGATCAGGCCGGTGTCTCCCGCGGTCTCCTGTTCCACTACTTCGCGTCCAAGCACGACTTCCACCTCGAGATCGTGCGGCACACCAGCAGTGAGATGCTCGCCCGCACCGCCCCCGACCCGTACGTCGGGGAAGCGCGGGATCCGATGCAGATCCTGCGCTCGGTGCTCGCGTCGTACGTCGACTACGTCAGCGAGAACCGTGGCACGTACGTGTCGCTCCTGCGGGGAACGGCGAGTGGCGACCCGGACATGCGCGCCGTCTTCGAGGAGACCCGTGCCGTGATGTCCGAACGGACCCTCGAACAACTGCCTGCGATCGGGATCGAGCCCACCCGGGCGGTCGAACTCGCCGTCCGGGGCTGGATCGCCTACGTCGAGGAAGTCACGATCACCTGGCTGCGCGACCCGCACCTGACCCGCGACGAACTGATCGAACTCAACGTCCAGGCCCTTCCCGCGCTCGCCGTCGCCGCCGCACCCGAGATCGCCGCCGCGCTGGTGTCGGCCACCACGACCTGACACCCCTAGTACTCGGGGTACACCCGTAGTACCCGCGGGTGGCACCGGTTTCATTCCCCGGCGTGACGTGGCGACGCATGCGATGTTCCTAGCGTTCTCGTCATGACCACCCTCGATCTTCGCTCCCGCATCGTCGCGTCCCGCCAGGTGCCGCTGGCGGTGATGGTCGCTGCGATGTCCGCACTCGCACTCGTGTGCGCCGTCGGACTCCTCGTGGACGACCGGACCGTGCTCGGGGTGTCCGTGTGGCTCAAACCGCTGAAGTTCGCGGTCTCCTTCGCGCTCTACGGGGCCACCCTGGCGTGGATGCTGACCCTCCCGCACCGAGGCAGCAGATGGACCCGGGTCATGGCGACGGTGTTCGCCGTGACCGGCATCATCGATGTCGGATTCATCGCGGTACAGGCCGCCCGCGGAACGTTCAGCCACTTCAACACGTCCGACGACGCCGTCAACACGATCGGTCAGTACGTGTTCATGACCGGTGTCCCCGGACTGTTCGTCGCGAACCTCGTGATCGCCCTGATTCTGCTGTTCCAGCGCGTGGGGGATCGTCCCCTCACCCGAGCCATCCATGCGGGCATGTTCCTGGCGGTGGCCGGCATGGCACTCGGGTACCTCATGGGATTCCAGGGCCGGCAGACCACGACCGACGCGAACGGTCGCGTCGTCGAACTCGCCGCACGGCACAGCGTCGGCGTCACCGACGAGAATCCGGGACTGCCGGTCACCAACTGGAGCACGTCCGGTGGCGACCTCCGCATCGCGCACTTCGTCGGACTGCACGGACTGCAGGTGATGCTGATCGGCGCCCTCGTCCTGAGCGTCCTCGCGTCGCGGATTCCGTGGCTTCGCAGCGAGGGAACCCGAGCGTCCCTGACGGCCGTGCTGGCGGTCGCCTACGCCGGGGGACTCGCCCTGCTCACGTGGCAGGCGTTCCGTGGTCAGCCGCTGATCCATCCCGACGCGCTCACCCTCGTCGTCCTCGGCGGACTTCTCGCCGCCACCGCAGTCGCCGTCCGGACCGTGAGGTCGCGGGCGGACGCTGGGCCGCAGGCAGGGCCGGCCTAGAGATGCCGCAGGAAGCGGTCGGGTCCGTCGAGGAACGATCGCCAATTGCGGACGAGATCGAGCTGATTCCACTCGGGGTAGTCGATGCCGTCGTCGCCGTTCTCACCCACGATCACCGTGACCGGCCGCTCGAATGCCAGCCCGTTGTCGCACAGTTCCGCGACCGCGGGGAGTTCCATATAACGAAGCCGGGTCGAATCCGCTCCGTGGAGTGAACTCGACCCGGCTCAGTGGCAGATCAGTCAATCAAACGCTCAGCTGAATGCTTCAGCCGTTACACGCTCTTCAGCCGAAGGCTTCATCGATGATCTCCTGCTGTTCCACAGCGTGCACCTTGCTCGAACCCGAGGACGGGGCCGACATCGAACGACGCGAGATGCGCTTGATTCCGGACAGCTTGTCGGGCAGCAACTCAGGCAGAGCGAGACCGAAGAACGGCCACGCACCCTGGTTGGCCGGCTCCTCCTGAACCCACCGGAACTCGGTGGCGTTCGGGTAGCGGTCCAGCGTCTCGCGGAGACGACGGCTCGGAACCGGGTACAGCTGCTCGATGCGGACGATCGCGATGTCCTCGCGGTTGTCCTTCTGCTTCTTCGCCAGCAGCTCCCAATACAGCTTGCCGCTGACGAGGAGGACACGACGAACCTTGTCGCGTTCGGCGTTGCCCGTCTCGTACGTGGGCTCCTCGAACACCGAGCGGAACTTACCGGTGGTGAAGTCCTCGACGTCGGAGACCGCAGCCTTGTTCCGCAGCATCGACTTCGGCGTGAAGACGACCAGCGGGCGGCGGATTCCGTCGAGCGAGTGGCGACGCAGCAGGTGGAAGTAGCTGGCCGGGGTGGACGGCACGGCCACGGTCATCGAACCTTCGGCGCACAACTGCAGGAAGCGCTCGATACGACCGGACGTGTGGTCGGGGCCCTGACCCTCGTGGCCGTGCGGCAGCAGGAGCACGACGTCGGACAGCTGGCCCCACTTGGCCTCACCGGACGAGATGAACTCGTCGATGATCGGCTGCGCGCCGTTGACGAAGTCACCGAACTGCGCCTCCCACAGCACGAGCGCGTCCGGGTTGCCCACGGAGTAGCCGTACTCGAAGCCGACGGCGGCGAACTCGCTGAGTGCGGAGTCGTAGACCAGGAACTTGCCGGGGTTCTCGCTGCCGAGGTTCTGCAGCGGGGTGTACTCGGCGCCGGTCTTGCGGTCGATGAGGACCGAGTGACGCTGCGTGAACGTGCCGCGCTTGGAATCCTGGCCGGACAGGCGAACCATCTTGCCCTGGTCGACCAGCGAACCGAACGCGAGCAGCTCGGCGAAGGCCCAGTCGATCTTGCCCTCGCGGGACATTTCACGGCGCTTCTCGATGACCGGCTTGACGCGCGGGTGCACGGTGAAGCCCTCGGGCACGTTGACGAACGCGTCGCCGATCCGCTCGAGCACCGAGTCGTCGACGGACGTCTTCAACTTGGTGGGCAGCACCTGGTCGAGCTCGACCGACTCACTGGGCTCCGGCGTGTACTTCTCGAGTTCACGAACCTCGTTGAACACCCGTTCCAGCTGGCCCTGGTAGTCGCGCAGTGCGTCTTCGGCTTCCTTCAGCGAGATGTCGCCGCGGCCGATCAGGGATTCGGTGTAGCTCTTACGCACGCTGCGCTTGGTGTCGATCACGTCGTACATCGCCGGCTGCGTCATCGACGGGTCGTCGCCCTCGTTGTGACCGCGACGGCGGTAGCAGATCATGTCGATGACGACGTCCTTCTGGAACTTCTCCCGGAAGTCGACAGCGAGCTGGGCGACCCAGACGCAGGCCTCGGGGTCGTCGCCGTTCACGTGGAAGATCGGCGCGCCGATCATCTTCGCGACATCCGTGCAGTACTCGGACGAACGCGAGTGCTCCGGGGCGGTGGTGAAACCGACCTGGTTGTTGACCACGATGTGCACGGTGCCGCCGGTGCGGTACCCGCGCAGCAGCGCAAGGTTCAACGTCTCGGCCACAACACCCTGACCGGCGAACGCGGCGTCGCCGTGCAGCATGAGCGGCAGGACGGTGAAGCCGTCCTCGCCCTTGTCGAGGATGTCCTGCTTCGCGCGGACCAGGCCTTCGAGGACCGGGTCGACCGCCTCGAGGTGCGACGGGTTCGCCGTCAGCGACACGGTGATGTCGTTGTCGCCGAACATCTGGATGTACGTGCCCTCGGCGCCGAGGTGGTACTTCACGTCGCCGGAGCCGTGAGCGGCCGCCGGGTTCATGTTGCCCTCGAACTCGGTGAAGATCTTCGAGTACGGCTTGCCGACGATGTTCGCGAGAACGTTGAGGCGACCGCGGTGCGGCATGCCGATGACGACCTCGTCGAGCTGGTGCTCGGCGGCCTGGTCGATGACGGCGTCCATCATCGGGATGACGGACTCGGCGCCCTCGAGGGAGAAGCGCTTCTGGCCGACGTACTTGGTCTGCAGGAACGTCTCGAACGCCTCGGCGGCGTTGAGCTTGCTCAGGATGTACTTCTGCTGGGCGACCGTGGGCTTGACGTGGTGCGCCTCGACCCGGTCCTGCAGCCACTGCTGCTGCTCCGGCTCCAGGATGTGTGTGTACTCGACACCGACGTGGCGGCAGTACGCGTCGCGCAGCACGCTGAGCACGTCGCGCAGCTTCATCTTCTCCTGGCCGTGGAAGCCGCCGACCTTGAATTCGCGGTCGAGGTCCCACAGGGTCAGGTCGTGCGTGCGGACGTCCAGGTCCGGGTGGCTGCGGAACTTGTCCTTGACGAACTGCAGCGGATCCGTGTCGGCCATCAGGTGACCGCGGTTGCGGTACGCGGCGATCAGCTCGAGAACACGGGTGTTCTTGTCGACGGCGCCTTCGGGCACGTCCTTGCGCCAGCGGACCGGCTCGTAGGGGATGTGCAGCGCGTGGAAGATCTCGTCGTAGAACTCGTCGCTGATCAGCAGGTTGTGGATGGTCCGGAGGAAGTCGCCGGACTCGGCACCCTGGATGATGCGGTGGTCGTACGTCGAGGTGAGCGTCATGAGCTTGCCGACGCCGATCTCGGCGAGGCGCTCGTCGCTCGCGCCCTGGAACTCGGCGGGGTACTCCATCGCGCCGGCACCGATGATGGCGCCCTGGCCGTTCATCAGCCGCGGCACGGAGTGCACGGTGCCGATGCCGCCGGGGTTGGTGAGCGAGATCGTGACACCCGAGAAGTCTTCGGCGGTGAGCTTGCCGTCACGCGCGCGCCGGACGATGTCCTCGTAGGCGCTGTAGAACTGCGTGAAGTTGTGGGTGTCGGTGTTCTTGATCGCGGCGACGACGAGGGACCGGCTGCCGTCCTTGCCCGGCAGGTCGATGGCCAGACCGAGGTTGGTGTGTGCGGGGGTGACCGCGTTGGGCTTGCCGTCGATCTCGGCGAAGTGCCGGTTCATGTTCGGGAACGCCTTGACCGCCTGCACGATTGCGTAACCCAGCAGGTGGGTGAACGAGATCTTGCCGCCGCGGGTACGGGCGAGGTGGTTGTTGATGACGATCCGGTTGTCGAACATCAGTTTCGCAGGGATGGCGCGAACGCTGGTGGCGGTCGGAATGGCCAGCGAGGCCGACATGTTCTTGGCGACGGCAGCAGCTGCGCCGCGGAGAACCTTCGACTCTTCTACTGCAGGAGCGGGAGCGGATGCCTTCGCGTCCTTCGCTGCGGTCTCCTTCGCGGGTGCGGCCTTCTTGGGGGCCTCGGTCTTCGCGGCAGCAGCCTTCGGAGCTGCACCGTTGGGTGCAGTCTTCGGTGCGGCGCCGTTGGCCGTCTTGGTCTGAGGCTTGGGTGCGGTCTCGGACTCGGGAGCCGGGGGAGTCGACGCCTTGGCGGAGGGAGCGGCAGCAGGTGCGGCGGTGGTGGTGCCGTTCGTGCCGTGTCCGTTGGCTGCGCCTGCCTTGGCGGCGGCGTCGGGAGAGTAATCCGTCAGGAATTCGTGCCAACTCGCGTCCACGGACGACGGATCGTCCTGGAAACGCTGGTACATCTCGTCAACCAACCACTGGTTCTGTCCGAACTGGGATGTAGAGCTGCTGCTCACGGCAGGTGTTCGCCTCGTTTCTATTTCGGTACCCGATCAGAGCGCCTATATACATGAGACTAGCCCTCGCGTGTGACGTGTAGATCGCCAGGCCTGCACGTGTGAGCTGTCTCACGGCCAACCGATGGGGTCACCATCGATGACGGTTCTCGCCCCGCGATTATTCCCCGACCCGGCCTCCGCCGCATCCCACAGTCCCGAATAGTGGCCACCGGCATAGCGCAGGGTGGCGTGCGATCCGGTCTCGACCACCCGCCCCTTGTCGATGACGAGGATCACATCTGCCCGGGCCGCGGTGGCCAGTCGGTGGGCCACCACCACTGACGTCCGGGTGCGGGTCACACGGCTGCTCGCCTCGAGAACTACCTGCTCGGTGGCCGGATCGAGCGTCGCGGTCGCCTCGTCGAGCAGCAGCAGGTCGGGGTCGACCAGCTCGGCACGGGCGAGCGCGATCAGCTGACGCTGGCCCGCCGACAGCCCCTGCCCGCGCTCGCCGATGGGGTGATGCATCCCACCCCGCAATCCGGCGATCGTGCCCAGCGCTCCGACCGCGCGGGCAGCGTCCGCGATCTCAGCGCGGCTCGCATCCGGGCGGCCGTACGCGATGTTGGTGGCGACGGTCCCGGTGAACAGGTGGGCCTCCTGGGGGACGACGCCGAGGCGTCCGCGGTATGCGCCGAGCGGGTACCGGCGGAGATCGACGTCGTCGACGAGCACCGCGCCGGACGTCGGGTCGTAGAAGCGGGCGAGCAGTTTCACGATGGTCGACTTGCCGGCGCCGGTCCGGCCGACCAAGGCGACGGTGGTGCCGGCGGGGATGTGCAGGTCGATGTCGGTCAGGGCGTCGCTGTCGGCGCCCTGATAGCGGAACCCGACGTCGCGTAGGCACAGCTCGCCGCGCAGGTGCCCGTCGATCGGCTGGAGGTTCTCGCGCGAGGTTGCCCGCTCGATGGAACTGGGTGTGCGGAGCAGATCCCCGATCCGGAGCAGACCCACACTGGCCTGCTGGTACCCGTCGAACACCTGCGACAGCTGCTGGATGGGCCCGAACAGGAGCCCGAGGTACAACACGAAGGCGACGAGCGTCCCGGTCGTCGTGTCGCCGCCCGCCACCTGGCGCGAACCGACGAACACCACGGCGGCCAGGGCGAGGTCCGAGAGGAACGCGATGAACGGGAAATACAGCGAGATCGCCCGCTGTGACCGCATCCGGCTGCGCCGGTAACTGTCGGCACGCTCGGCGAACCGGCGGGCGGCGAACCCTTCGCGACGGTACGCCTGGGCGGCGCGGAGCCCGGCGATGTTCTCCTGGAAGTCGGCGTTGACGAGTGAGATCCGCTCACGCGAGACCGTGTACGCCACCGAGGAGATCCTGCGGAAGATCAGCGTCGCGACGACGAGCGGCGGGATGACGGCGAGCGCCACCAACGCGAGCGTGACGTCGGTGGCGACGAGGGCGACGGAGATACCGAAGACGGTCAGGACACTCACCACGGCGGTGGACATCCCCGTCTGGATGAACGACGACAACGCGTCGACGTCGGTGGTCATCCGGGTCATGATGCGGCCGGACAGCTCGCGCTCGTAGTAGTCGAGTCCGAGCCGCTGCAGGTGTGCGTAGCTGCGCACCCGCAACCCGAACAGCACACGTTCTCCCGCTCGGGCGGTGAGGACCGTCATCAGGGCGACGACGAGCCAGCCGGCGACCACGAGAGCGACGCCCACCCCGGCCGCGGTCCACAGCGTCGCGGAGTCCTGCGGGACGACACCGCGGTCGATCGCGAACCGGACGATCGACGGGAACGCGATCCCCGCGAGCGAGTCGAGCGCGAGGCAGACGACGACGGCGACCAGGAGGGCGCGGACCGGTCGCAGGATCCGCGACAGCCGGAAGTCGGGCTCGGGCAGGCGCAGGTTCCGGGTATCGATACCCGGGCTCTCGACGGCGGGCGGCAGCGCGTTCACGGCCTGCCGAAGTTCCGGGGTCGCGGCCACGTTGCCCAGCGCTCCCGCCATCGGTCCGCCGGCGGCACGGCCGCCGCCGGGGCCCGCGCCGGGAGCCGGGGTGCGGCCGGACGAGGCGGGCACGTCCCACTCCTCGACGTCCTGCGGCCACAACTCGGACTCGGACGGCATGCGCTGATACGGCATCGGCTCGCTCGGTGCGGGGACGCTGACGTCGATGGGGCCCGCGTTGTCGGGGGAGGCGAACAGTGCGCGGAAGAGCGGGCACCGTTCGTCGAGTTCGGCCACCGTGCCGGAATCGATGATCCGTCCGCCGTCGAGCACGGCGACGCGGTCGGCGAGCGACAGGGTCGACCGGCGATGCGCCAGGATCAGCGCCGTCCGTCCGCGATTCGCGCGCAGCGCCGCGAAGATCGACGCCTCGGTGGTGGCGTCGACGGCGGAAGTGGCGTCGTCGAGGATCAGCACCCTCGGGTCGGTGAGGAGCGCGCGTGCCAGTGCGATCCGCTGACGCTGCCCGCCGGAGAGCGTGAGACCGCGTTCGCCGACCACGGTGTCGTAGCCGTCCGGCAATGCGGAGACGAACTCGTCGGCGGCGGCCATGTCGGCGGCGGCGCGGATCTCCTCGGCGCTGGCGTCGGGCCTGCCGAGGGCGATGTTGGCCGCGATGGTGTCGGAGAAGAGGAACGGTTCGTCGAACACGAGGCCGACGGCTTCGCGCAACTGCTCGGCGCTCAGGTGCGCGACGTCGAACGACTCGCCCGCCGACGTGAGGGCTACGGAACCCGAGGACGGGGCGTAGAAGCGGGGGAGCAGCAGCGACAGGGCGGTCTTGCCGGAGCCCGCCATCCCGACCACCGCGACCGTCTCGCCGGGCGCGATGCGCAGGTCGAGTCCGCGGAGGATGTGCCGGTCCGACTCGAATCCGAACGTGACCGAGCGCAGGTCCACACCCAGCGGTCCGCCGGGCAGTGCGGTGGGGTGCGGCGGGTCCGCGACCTCCGGTTCGGCGTCGATCACCTCGTACACGCGCTCGACGGCGGCCCTGGACAGCTGGGCCATGATCACGACCGACGACAGCGTCCGGGTGACGCCGGTCATCGTGGCGACGTACGTGGCGAAGGCGAGGAACGTGCCGATCGTGATGGAGCCGTGCAGGGCCAGGTAGCCGCCGACGGCGATGACGCCGACGAGACCGAGCTGGGGCAGCGCTGCCATGGTCGGCGCGAAGCGCGCGTTGATCCGGGCGGCTCGCAGGCGTTCCGCGTACAGCGTCCGGCTGTGGTCCTCGAGCTGGTCGACGGCCCGGCGCTCCTGGCCGAAGCCCTTGACGACGCGGACGCCGGTCACGGTCTCCTCGACGTGCTGCGCGAGGTCGGCCGCCCGCTGCTGCGCCGACCAGGTGGCCGCGAACAGTTTCGGCCTCATCGCGTAGACGACGAGGCACACGGCGGGAACGATCACCAGCGCGACGACGGTCAGCAGCGGTGACAGCCAGGCCATGATGCCGAGCGCGAGGACGAATTGGAGCAATGCGCCCGCCGACAACGGGACCATCGCGAGCAGACCCTGAACCAGCTGGAGGTCGGTGATGGACCGGGAGACCACCTGACCGGTGCGGATCTGATCCTGCCCCCGCCCGTCGAGTCGTTGCAGCGCGCCCAGCAGGCCCAGCCGCAGATCGTGCTGGACGTCGAGCGACAGCTTGCCGGCGAGCATCCGGCGGCCGTACTGGCAGCCGAAGCGGACGCACGCGAGCAACGCGATGAGCAGGGCGGCGATGCCGATCACCTGGGTGGCGCGACCCGATCCCGCGGCGTCGACCGCGTACTTGGTGAGGAGAGGGAACGAGATGTCGATACCCGCGGCGACGATCGTCACGGACAGGGCACCGAGTGCGACCCGGCGGTGCGCCCAGCACTCACCGCTCAGCCGTCGAATCCAGCCCGGCCGTGCCTGATCCTGCTCCAGCGTCTGCTCCCGTTCGATCACCGAACCGGACGCACTCTCACTTACCACTGGATCCACGTTAGCGCCGGGTACCGACAGGGTCAGCACCCGGCGCGGCGTCAGGTGATGTCGCGCTGCCGCGTGAGCGCCCAGCCGCCGCCGACGAAGACCGCGGTCCACACGAGCAGGGCGAGGGGCGCGGTTGGCCAGAGCGTGAGCCAGTCGATCTCGTTGCCCGCGGCCGCGTTCGCGACCGTCCCGAGGGTGGCCGACACGGGGAGGACACTGCCGACGGAGCCGATGCCGATCCCGCTGAGGATCGAGCGGAGGATCATCTCGCCGAGGGTGTACCAGACCACCAGGGCGATGCAGCTTCCGACGGACGAGCCGGTGAGCATCGACACGCCGCCGCCGATGAGCGCCCACAGCGCCCCACAGATCAGGGCCGCCCCGAGCATGGCGAACAGGGATCCGCGCAGTTCGAAGGTGTCACCGCCGAACGTCAGCAGCAGGGCGACGCTGACCAGCTCCACCACGAGGCAGTAGAAGAAGCCGAAGGCCGCGGTGACGGCGAGTTTGGTGCCGATCACCCCGTCCCGGCCGCGGGCGGTGAGGAACGTGGTGGTGAGGGTCTTGTACCGGAATTCCGTGCCCACGTTCACCGCCCCGAAGACCGCGGCGAACAGGACGACGAGGGCGACCGCGACCGCCAGCCCGAACAGGGTCGCGGCGAGGTTGGCCTCGCTCGGATCGGCCTCGAACGCGTCGGTGAACGCACGCATCACCGGCAGGGTGATCGCGCTCGAGAACATCCCGACGATCAGTGGTGCAAGTCCGAGCATCCACCAGAACCGCAGTGTGGTGACCTTGCGGAATTCCGCGGTGAGCAGCGCTGTCATCGCGGACCTCCGGACATCGGACCGTGCTGGGGGTGTGCGGGTGGTGGACCGTAGCCCGGTGGTGGGGCGTACCCGGGAGGCGGACCGTAACCCGGCTGTGGGGCGTACCCGGGAGGTGCGTACCCGGGCTGGGGCGCGTATGTCGGCGGTGGGCCGTATCCCGAGGGCGCCGCGGCGCTCGCTCCGGCCACGTACTGGCCTGCGGTCATCGACAGGAAGAGTTGCTCGAGGTCGATGTGATCGCCGACGGCTCCGAAAATCGTGACCCCGGCTTCGGCGGCGACGGCCTCGACGAGTTCGAGGGACGCGCCGACGACGGCGAGGCGACCGTCCGCGAGCGACCGGGCATCGACGACGCCCTTGGCGGCCAGAGCGGTCGCCAGCGCGGGCGGGCTCGAGGACGCGACCAGCAGCCGGCTCTGCTGCGACTTGCGCAGCTCCTCCATGCGTCCCTGATAGACGAGGGAGCCGCGGCTGACGATCACGAGATTGTCGACGGTCTGCTCCACTTCGCGGAGGATGTGGCTCGAGATCAGCACGGTTCGGCCGGATGCGGCGAAGCCTTTGAGGAATTCACGCAGCCAGGCGATGCCCTCGGGGTCGAGTCCGTTGGCCGGTTCGTCGAGGATCAGGATCCGCGGATCACCCAGCAGCGCCGTCGCCAGCGACAGTCGCTGACGCATGCCGAGAGAGAAGCCGCCCGCCTTGCGTCCGGCGACGTCCTCGAGCCCGACGAGTGCGAGCACCTGCAGTGCGCGTGCGTCCGGTACGCGGATCGCGGACGCGTACACCTTCAGATGGTCGAGTGCAGTCCGGTTGGGGTGCAGGCTCTGCGAGTCCAGGACGGCGCCGACCGTGCGCGCGGGGTCGACGAGGAGGCGAATCGGGACACCGGCGACCGTCGAGGTGCCGGACGTCGGCTTCACGAGACCGAGGATCATCCGCAGGGTCGTGGTCTTGCCCGACCCGTTGGGACCGAGGAATCCGGTGATCGAACCCTGCGGCACGGTGAAGCTGAGGTCCGTGACCGCGTCGACGTTCTTGAAGCGTTTCGACAGCCCCCGCACCTCGATCGGCGCCGTGAAACTTCCCGGGATTGCTGTGGTCAACCCGTCCTCCCCTGCCACAATCGAATGGAACTGTTTCGACCCTACTGGGCTGCCGTGCCGAGATTCACCAACTGACGTACAGGGCGTCTGCGACGGCGCATGCTGAAACCAATCGATTGGGGACGCACATGAGCAAGCACCACCATCACCATCGCGACGTCATTTCCCCCGCGTACACGGGGCGCCTCTCGATCGACCCGTTTCCGGCGCTGCGGCTGCCGGACGACGAAACCGATCCCGAGGCCGCCTACCGGTTCATCCACGACGAGTTGATGCTCGACGGCAGTTCGCGGCTGAACCTGGCCACGTTCGTCACCACGTGGATGGATCCCGAGGCCGACAAGCTGATGGCCGAGACGTTCGACAAGAACATGATCGACAAGGACGAGTACCCCGCGACCGCGGCGATCGAGTCCCGGTGCGTGTCGATGGTGGCCGATCTGTTCCACGCTCCCGATCTGTCGAACACCGACCCGGCCAGCGCGACCGGCGTCTCGACGATCGGTTCGAGCGAGGCGGTCATGCTCGGTGGTCTCGCGCTCAAGTGGCTGTGGCGGGCGAAGCGGGAGGCGGCCGGGAAGGACACTGCCCGACCGAATCTGGTGCTCGGCAGCAACGTCCAGGTGGTGTGGGAGAAGTTCTGCCGGTACTTCGACGTCGAGCCGAAGTACCTGCCGATGGAGAAGGGCCGCTACGTCATCACGCCGGAGCAGGTGCGGGACGCGGTCGACGAGAACACCATCGGAGCGGTCGTGATCGTGGGCACCACCTACACGGGGGAACTCGAGCCGGTGGCCGCGATCGCGGCGGCTCTCGACGAACTCGCCGCGTCCGGCGGCCCGGACGTCCCGATCCACGTGGACGCGGCGAGCGGTGGGTTCGTCGTTCCCTTCCTGCAACCGGAGTTGTTGTGGGACTTCCGGGTTCCGCGCGTGGCCTCGATCAACGTGAGTGGTCACAAGTACGGATTGACGTATCCGGGGATCGGGTTCGTGGTGTGGCGCGACCGTGAGCATCTTCCCGAGGGGCTGGTGTTCCGGGTCAACTACCTGGGCGGCGACATGCCGACGTTCACCCTGAACTTCTCGCGGCCCGGCAATCAGGTGGTGGGGCAGTACTACAACTTCCTGCGACTCGGCCGGGCCGGCTACCGGTCGATCATGGAGACGCTGCGCGACACCGCAGTTCGCGTGGGCAGACGCATCGCCGAGATCGAACACTTCACCCTGATCACGGACGGCACCGACATTCCGGTGGTGGCGTTCGAACTCGTCGGCGACCCAGGGTTCACGGTCTTCGACGTGTCACACGAGTTGCGGGCGCGGGGGTGGCAGGTGCCCGCCTACACGATGCCCGCCGACGCGGAGGACGTGGCGGTCCTGCGCATCGTCGTGCGCGAGGGCTTCAGCGCCGATCTCGGATCCCTCGTCGCCGAGGCGATCGAGGAAGTGTGTGCCGAACTCCGCGAAAAGGGTGGCGGGCGTTCGACGGAACAGCACTTCGCCCACTAGCTGCTTCGTCTACCGGCTCAGGCTTCGATCGCGCGGATCTCGTCCGGCCAGCGGGCCGGGGCGGGCCCGAACGCTTCGCGTGCGTTCTTGACGACGCCCTTGCCGATAGCCCGGTTACCCGCGCCGCCGATGGCCGCGCCGATGCCGGCGGGCACGAGTTTGCCGAGGACCAGCGCGCTGCGGCGGGCGGCGTACTTGGTGATGAACTTGCGCACCAGGGTGCTGTTCATACCCTTCATGGTGGGGCCGGGTATGCGGCTCGTGATGGCGCTCGCCCAGTTCTTCGCCGTGACGCCCGTCGCCTTCTGGACGATTTCCATGCCCGATTCGCCCAGCGCCACCGAGAGGACGAGTGCGCGCCGTTGCTGGTGGTCGGCGGCGGAGATGCCGTGCACCGACGCGACAGCGAGAGTGAGCAGCGCCGCCGCTTCCAGGAAGAACGCCGATTCGGCGCCCACCGCCGCGATGGACGCGACGGTGCCGACCCCGGGAATGGCGGCGGTGGCGCCGACTGCGCTGCCGCTGCCCGTCACGGCCAGCAGGAACATCTTCTCCATGCGCTCGACGATCTGCGCGGGCGACTCACCGGGGTGCGAGCGCCGGACCCATTCGACGTACTTGGCCACCGCGGGAGCCTGGAGACGGCTTCCGTTGTCGAGGACCGAGACCAGTACCTTCTCCACCGGTCCACCATTGCCAGCCATCGGGGCTCCCGTCTCGCCGTGTGCTTCGAGTGTGCTGGCACCGACTGTAGGTGAGTGAACGCTGTGGCCGGTGACGGCACCGTTGCCTAGGCTAGTTTCGTGAGCGTCGCCGACAGCGATACCGCGGTGTCGTCCGGGGCCTTCCGGCGCCCGGCGGCATCGTTGCGCGGTCTGGTCACGGGATACGACGGCTATCGGCTGGCCGGTTTCGAGCCCGGCATCCACCTCGGTCTGCCGTCGCCGTGCCTGACAGTGATCGTGACGATCGACGAGCCGCTCGACATCGCCGCCCAGGCGACGCCCGAGCAGGCGCCCGGTCGTTACGACACTCTCGCCAGCGGCATCGCCACGGCACCGGTGACGATCCGGCACGACGGCAATCAGCACGGCGTCCAGTTGGCCCTCAGTCCGCTCGGCGCCCGGGCGCTGCTGGGGGTGCCCACCGCCGCCCTCGGCGCCTGGGTCGTCGGCCTCGAGGAACTGCTCGGTCCGGACGCGGGGGAACTGGCCGAGCGGCTGTCGCTCGAACCCGGCTGGGACGAACGGTTCGCGATCCTCGACGAGGTCCTGACGCGCCGCGCGGCGCCGGCGGAGATCGACCCGCACCTCACCCGCGCCTGGCATCTGCTCGTCGCCGGCGAGGGCCCCCGGGTCGGTGATGTCGCGCACGACGTCGGCTGGAGCCGAAGGCATCTGGTGAACAAGTTCGTCGCGGAGTACGGCGTGACGCCCAAGGACGTGGTGCGGTTGTCCCGTTTCCACCGCTCGCACCGGATGCTCGGGGGTGCCACCGGGGTGACGCTCGCCGACGTGTCCGCGGTGTGCGGGTATTACGACCAGGCCCACATGGCGCGGGACTGGCGCGACCTCGCGGGCGTCCCACCGTCGCGGTGGCGTGAGATCGACCCGTTCTCATTCGTCCAAGACCCCTACCACGACGACGGCGCAGAGTGATGACATGACTACTTCGACGCACACCACATATGTGTGGCCCACCCTCGTCTACCGCGACGCGCGGGCCGCGATCCGCTTCCTCGTCGACGCCTTCGGGTTCGCCGAGAACGCGGTGTACGGCGAGGGCGACCGGGTCGATCACGCCGAACTCGGCTGGCCGAAGGGCGGCGGGATCATGCTCGGCTCGCCCAGTGAGGACTCGGTCATCAGCGACCTGCCGCCCGGGACGGGCTCGGTGTACCTCGTCGTCGACGACCCCGACGCGCTCCACGAGCGCGCCGTGGCCGCCGGCGCCACGATCGTCCGCGGACTGCGCGACGAGGACTACGGATCGCGCGGCTTCACCTGCCGCGACCCCGAGGGCGTGTTCTGGAGTTTTGGCACCTACACCGGCGCGTAGGCCCGCCCGATCACGCTCCGTGCCCGGCCGGGACCTGCTCGCCGGGCTTCGGCGGAGGCGGCGGCGTGCCGTCCCCGAACGGCCTGCCGCCCAGCTGTTCACGCCCGTGTGGCTCGAGCCAGCCGGACAGGTCGGGACCCTTCGGCACGATCCGGGTGGGATTGATGTCGGTGTGCACGATGTAGTAGTGCTGCTTGATCTGGGTGAAGTCGATGGTGTCGCCGAACCCGGGTGTCTGGAAGAGATCGCGGGCGTAGCTCCACAGCACGGGCATCTCGTCGAGTTTGTTGCGATTGCACTTGAAGTGTCCGTGGTAGACGGCGTCGAACCGGGCCAGGGTGGTGAACAGACGCACGTCCGCCTCGGTGATCGTGTCTCCGACGAGGAACCTGCGGTCGGTGAGACGGTCCTCGAGCCAGTCGAGGCGGGTGAACAGGCGGTCGTACGCAGATTCGTACGCCTCCTGGGATCCGGCGAAACCGCACCGGTACACGCCGTTGTTGACATCGCGGAACACGAGATCGGCGACCTCGTCGATCTCGTCCCGGAGCGGCTCGGGGTAGAGGTCGGGAGCGCCGTCGCGGTGGTGCTGCGTCCATTCCGAGGACAGATCCAGGGTGATCTGCGGGTAGTCGTTGGTGACCACCTGCCCGGTGGGGACGTCGACGATCGCGGGCACGGTGATGCCCCGGGAGTAGTCGGGGAAGCGTGCGAAGTACGCGTCCTGCAGGCGCGGGATCTTCAGCGCGGGATCGACGCCGCCCGGATCGAGATCGAAAGTCCAGCTGCGCTTGTCGTGGGTGGGGCCGCACAGTCCCATCGACAACACGTCCTCGAGCCCGAGCAGTCGCCGGACGATGATCGCGCGGTTGGCCCACGGGCACGCCCGGGCGGCGACGAGGCGGTACCGGCCGGGTTCGACGGGATAGCCGTCGCGGCCGTCGGCCGTGATACGGGTGGGGATGTAGTGGGTGTCGCGTGTGAACTCGGCGCCGGATTCGACGTAGGCGCTTTCCGTGCTGTGCGGTTCTGCCGTTCGGTCTGTCATGGTCGACTCGTCCCCGTCTTTCGATGTCGTCTCAGAGCGTACTTCGGGAGATCGTGACCGCGGCATAGCTGCCCAGTTCCCGGTACCCGGCGCGGGCGGCGAGCGCGCGAGCGGCCAGATTGTCGCGGGGTGACCGGCATTGGGCGATCAGGCCGCTGTCGAGCGCGTCGTCGGTGGCGATTCCGGCGACCGTGGCGCCCAGTCCGCGGCGCCGGAACGCCGGCGCCGTCAGCACGCCGACATCGGCGAGGAAGCCCTGGAACTCGGCGTACCCGGCGGAACTGACCGGTTGCTGCGCGTCGTCGAGAATCGTGAACCATCGGTCGCGGTCACCCAGATGGGCCTCCGTCACGTCGTCCGGGGGACACGCCTCTTCGACCTGCCGGACGTGGTCGTGTTCGTGGGAGACGAGCGGTGGCCGCCCGGTCGCCGGATCCTGGTAGTCGGTGCCGAACGCGAGCACCACGGGACCGGCGCACCGTCCGGACCGATCCTGGGTGAGGGCGAGCAGGGTCGCGGATTCGGTCAGTTCCTCCGACGTGTGCCCGTCGGCACGCTCGATCGCCCACCGCGGTCCGACGAGCGCGGACGTCTCGCCCAGGCGCAGGAATCGGATCGTGTCCGTGTCGTCGTCCACCCGGACGGCGCGGTCGTCGGCGCCGGGCCGGGTGGACAGTGCGTCGTCGGGCAATCCCAGTTCGCGTGACCAGGCGAGTCGAATGATGTCGAGGTGATGGGAGTCCACGGGACCCACGGTAACCGCTTGTTCCCCGTCGGCCCGGACGGTATATTCCACGTGGAGTATTCGACGTGGAGTAGTGGGAGGTGGTGACCGTGGCACTCACGCCGCTCGGTGTCACCATCCTCGGTCTGCTGTGTGAGCGCACCATGCATCCATACGAGATGTACCAACTCGCCGCCGCCCGGCGTGGACGCGTCGTGAAGATCCGGCCGGGGTCGCTGTATCACACGGTGAGCAGGCTCGAAGGTGAAGGACTGGTGCGCACCACCGGGACCGACCGGGCGGGGAACCGGCCCGAACGCACTATGTACGAGGTCACGGAGGCGGGCCGGGAAGCGCTCGTCCAACGGGTGAGTGACATGCTGGCCAGCCCGGTGCACGAGTACCCGCAGTTTCCCCTCGCGCTGGCGGAGGCGCACAACGTCGACGCACCCACCGTGGCAGAACTGCTCCGGGAACGGCTCGATCACCTCACCCGCGAGATCGACGAACTCGAGACCGCCGCCGCGCTCGCCTGTTCCACCGAGATCCCCAGGATCTTCCTCCTCGGCAACGAATTTCTCGTCACTGTCGCCCGCGCGGAGCACGAATGGCTCAGCGCCCTGGTGGCCGACATCGACTCCGGAGCCCTCCCGTGGCTTTCGCCGGAACTACTCGAACGACTGACACACTCACGCCGGATCCCATCCGGTTCAGTAAAGGATTGATGATGGACACCGAGCGCACCGCACCACCCACGTCGCCACCCGAGCACCGAAATCCCTGGCCGGCCCTGTGGGCCCTCGTCATCGGCTTCTTCATGATCCTCGTCGACAGCACCATCGTCGCGGTGGCCAACCCGGCGATCATGAACGACCTGCACACCGACATCAACAAGGTCGTCTGGGTCACCAGCGCCTACCTGCTGGCCTACGCGGTGCCGCTGCTGGTCACCGGCCGCCTCGGGGATCGGTTCGGTCCCAAGAACATCTACCTGATCGGGCTCGTCCTGTTCACCGGGGCGTCGCTGTGGTGCGGCCTGTCCGGCACCATCACCATGCTCATCGTCGCCCGGGTGTTCCAGGGACTCGGCGCCGCACTGATGACGCCCCAGACGATGGCCGTCATCACCCGCACGTTCCCGCCGGACCGCCGCGGCACCGCGATGGGTCTGTGGGGCGCCGTCGCCGGTGTCGCCACCCTGGTGGGACCGCTCGCGGGCGGCGTGCTCGTGGACAACCTCGGCTGGCAGTGGATCTTCATCGTCAACGTGCCCGTCGGCGTGATCGCGTTCGTGCTGGCCTGGCGGCTTGTGCCCGCGCTCGAGACCCACGAGCACAAGTTCGACATCCCCGGTGTCGTGCTCAGCGCGCTCGGCATGTTCTTCCTCGTGTTCGGAATACAGGAGGGCAGCTCCTACGACTGGTCGGCGACCGTCCTGGCGTCGATCGGCGCCGGCCTCGTTCTCCTCGGCGTCTTCGTCTGGTACCAGTCCTGGAACAAGAACGAGCCGCTCCTGCCGCTGGGCCTGTTCAAGGACCGCAACTTCTCGCTCGCCAACGTGGCGATCACCTCGATGGGGTTCGCGATCACCGCGATGGTCCTGCCGCTCATGTTCTACACGCAGGCGGTGCGTGGTCTGTCGCCCACGCGATCGGCCCTGCTACTCGTGCCCATGGCCGTCCTTACCGGCGTGTTCGCACCGTTCATCGGCAAGCTCGTGGACCGCACCCACCCGAGGTACATCGCGGGCGCCGGGTTCCTGCTGTTCTCGATCGCACTCGGCTGGCTGTCCATGGTCATGTCGCCCGACGTGGCGATCTGGGAACTGCTTCTGCCGATCGGACTGATCGGCCTCGCCAACGCGTGTATCTGGTCGCCGCTCGCGGCCACGGCAACCCACAACCTTCCGCCCCATCAGGCGGGCGCCGGAGCCGGCGTCTACAACACCACCCGACAGGTCGGCGCCGTCCTCGGCAGCGCCGCGATCGGCGCACTCATCACGGCCCGCCTGTCCGCCCAGGGTCTGAACGCCGACAGCCAGGAGGCCGGCGTCGGGGAGATGCCGGAGTTCGTGAAGGAACCGTTCGCGACGGCGATGTCGCAGTCGATCTGGCTGCCCGCCGCCGTCCTGCTGATCGGTTTCATCGCCTCGGTGTGTTTTGCGCGACCGTTGCGTGAGAAGCCCGGAGTCAGTGCGGGCGACGCAGCCAGTCGGGAAACATCACTGCAGGGTTGAGGTAGTCCGCGGGATCGAATGCCTGCTTGATCGTCCACATCGCGGTGATGTCCTCGCGGCTGAGGGCGAGGTCCAGGTAGTTGCGTTTGTGTGCGCCGACGCCGTGTTCGGAGGCGATGTTGCCGCCGTGATCGCGGATCAGTTCGGTGACCGGCCGGTACAGCACGGACTCGTCGGGGCAGCGCAGCACGTTGAGGTGGACGTTGCCGTCGGCGACGTGCCCGAACAGCACCGGAATCGCGTCGGGCGCCCGGCTCGTCACCATCGCGACCGCGTCGGCGACGAACGCGGCGAGGGTGTCCAGCGGGAGGGCGGCGTCGAACTTCAGCGGAGGTCCGAACAATCCGACCACCTCCGCGAACGCATCCCGCGCCGCCCACACCCGGGCGCGGCCTGCAGGATCGATCCCGACGGCGGGTTCGTCGTCGGGAGCACACTGCTCCAGCGCCTCGGCCAGCTCGTCGGTGAGGTCGCGCCGGCCGGCCAGTTCCACCAGGAGATACCACGGCAGACCCGTGGGAACGGCGAAACCCAGCCGCGAGGAGGCCAATTCGAGCCCGCGGCCGTCGAGCATCTCCACGGCGTCCACCCCGTCGAGCCGCCGGACGACGCGAGCCGCATCGATCAGGCCGGGCAGTTGCGCGAAGCCCGCGAGGGCGGTCACACGGAACTCCGGCACGGGGTGCAGCGCGAGATCGACGGTCGTGACCACACCGAGAGTGCCCTCGCTGCCGACCCACAGCGCCGGCAGGTCGTATCCGCAGTTCTCGGCGCCCACCCTCATGCTGCGCCGCACGATCGCCCCGTCGGGGAGCACCACTTCCAGGCCCAGCACCTGCGCGGACATGTGGCCGTACCGCACGGTGTGCAGCCCACCGGCATTGGTCGACACCATGCCGCCGATCGTCGCGGAATCGCGGGACGCGATGTCGACGCCGAACAGCAGTCCGGCGTCGGACGCGGCGCGCCGGAGCGTCGAGAGGGTTACCCCGGCGCCGACGGTGACACGCAGGTTCTCCCGGTCGACGCCGCCGATCGAGGTCAGCCGTTCCGTCGACAGCAGTACGTCGCCGTGCTCGGGAACCGTGCCCGCTTCGAGTCCGGTGCGGCCACCCTGCACGGTGACCTTCACGCCGGCTCGGCGGCAGATGCCCAGCACAGCCGAGACTTCCGCGGCGTCCGCGGGCCGGACGAGTGCGCTCGCCCGCCCGCTGTAGCGCCCGGTGTGGTCGATCGCGCGGGCGGCGAGCACGTCTGCGTCCACGGTCACGAACCGTTCTCCGACGACGTCGGCCAGCGCCGCGCGCAGCGAGTCCACACCCCGATCGTAGGCGGAACACGTGTGGCAGTCTGGCGGCATGACTGAGCCTGCCGCCGATGCGCATCCCACCCGACTCGAGCGTGTCCGTACCGACGCCGGCGCCGAGATCGCGATCCTGACGTTCGCTCACGGCGCACTGAACCTCTTCGATCAGGCGATGTTCGACGCCGTGCAGGCCGACGTCGCGGCGCTCGCCGAGGATCCGCCGCGCGCGGTGCTGCTGCGCGCCGAGGGCAAGGTGGTCTCCGCGGGGGTGGACGTCCACGTGTTCGACGGGCTCACGGCGGAGCAGGGCGCGGATTTGTGGCAGGAGTTGTTCGCCGAGATCTGCCATCCGCTCGAGGCGCTGCCGTGCCCGGTCGTGTACTCGGCGCACGGACTGACGCTGACCGCGGCCTTCGAGATCGCGCTCGCCTGCGACATCATCCTCGCCGCACCGAAGGCGAAGTTCGGACTGGTCGAGACCGTCGTGGGGCTGACCCCCTCGATGGGCGGTCCGCAGCGGCTGGCCGAGCGGGCGGGGTCAGGCCGCGCCCGGGAACTGGTGATGACCGGCGACCTGTACGACGCCGCGACGCTGCACGACTGGGGTGTGGTCAACGCCGTCCGCGAGGACGTCGACGCGCAGGCCCGCGCACTCGCCGCACGCCTGGCGGACGGGCCGACGCGCGCACACGACGCCACGAAGCAGATCATCTCCGCATGGCGGTCGGGCGGGGTCGCGCATGCCGACTCGATCACGCCCGACGTGTCGGGTGCGCTGTTCGAGACCGACGACCTCCGGGGCGCGGTACGCAGCTTCCTCGACGTCGGACCGGGCAAGGCGACGTACCGCGGACAGTAGGCGTCGGCGATCCGCTCCCCGCAACTGTGACGGGCGTCATATAGTCGTGGCAACGTCCCGGTCGCGCAGCAGTGTCGTCAGCGGAGGTGCAGATGCCGTCGTCCCTCGTCGAGTACCCGAGTAGTGGTCCCTTCTTCCACGACGACCGGGTGGTCCGTGGTCGCGACGGCCTGCTCCGGTACGGCGGGCTCAACCCGTCGCTCACCGAGCTGCTCGACATTTCCGTGCACCGCTACGCCGGCCGGGTCGCAGTCGAGGAGGACGGTGGCCGGTCGCTCACGTTCTCGCAACTGTGGACGTCCGCGGCGCGGGTGGCAGGCGGTCTGAAGTCGAAGGGCGTCGAGATCGGCGACCGCGTCGCCGTCCGGCAGCCCGTGGGGGTCCGCTGGGTCGAGGCGTTCCTCGGGGTGTTGCTCGCCGGCGGCGTGCCGGTCGGGGTGAGCCCGGCACTCGACGACGCGCAGACCGGTGAGGTGCTCGCCGACAGCGAGTCGGTGCTGATCCTCGACGGCGAACTGCCGGAGGGCATCTCGTTCATCGACGACGGCGCGAGCCCCGACGAGCTGGTGCTGCTGTCCTATACGCCCGGCCCCTCGGAGTCCCCGAAGGGGGTGGAGCTGAGCAACGAGAACGTCCTCTCGACCATCGAATCCGTGCTCCACGCGCGCGGGTTCAGTTCCGAGGGGCTGCGGAATCTCCTCGTCGAACCCGAACTGCACACCGTGGGCTCGCTCGTCGAACTGCTCTCGACGCTGGTGGTGGGCGGAACGGTCCTGTTGACCGGGAGCACCGACGCGGCGTCGTGGCGCGGCACCGGCGCCGACGTGCTCACCGCGGCGCCCGCCGTCCTCCTGAGGGCCGTGGAGACCTCGCGGGTGACGAGTTTCGGCCGGCGCGCGGTGCGCTGGATCGACTACAGCGGTTCCGGTCTGTCCCTGGAGCAGTCGCAACGCCTCCGCCGGACGTTCCCCGCGGCCCGGCACTTTCTCGGGTGGGGAATGACCGAGACGTGCGGGGCCGGGCTGGCGCTGCCC
Source organism: Rhodococcus sp. NPDC127593 (assembly GCF_042671975.1). Classification (NCBI taxonomy): domain Bacteria; kingdom Bacillati; phylum Actinomycetota; class Actinomycetes; order Mycobacteriales; family Nocardiaceae; genus Rhodococcus; species Rhodococcus sp. NPDC127593. Next base: position 30,692 of record NZ_JBHXWI010000033.1, read on the forward strand.
GACGAGTGCGCTCTGACACACGCGGGCAGTGTGGGCGTCGCGTTCGGTGGGATGGAGGTGGCCCTCCTCGGACCCGACGCCGGCCGCGGTGTCGGCGAATTGCTGTGCCGCGGTCCGGGAGTCAGCCGCGGCTACTGGAACCGTCCCGAGGTCACCGCGAAGACCTTCACGGGTGGCTGGTTTCACACCGGCGACACCGCGAATATCGACGGCGACGGCTTCGTCCGTATCGTCGACCGCGACACCGCTGCCTAGGTGGTGCGAAAGGCAGGTATCCACCCGTGAGCTCTCCCGTCGCCGAGCTGCACATGCACATCGAGGGGTCCCTCGAACCCGAGCTGATCTTCGCGCTGGCCGAACGGAATTCCGTGCAGCTGCCGTACGCGGACCTCGACGATCTCCGCTCGCGGTACGAGTTCACCGATCTGCAGTCGTTCCTCGACCTGTACTTCGCAAACATGCAGGTGCTGCGGACGGCGCAGGACTTCGCGGACCTCACCCGCGCCTACTTCGCGCGGGCGTCGGCGGGCGGCGTCGCGCACGTGGAGTTCTTCTTCAACCCGCAGGCCCATGTCAATCGTGGTGTCCCGCTGCACGAGGTGCTCGACGGGATCATGGACGCGGTGGGAACCAGTGAGCGGGAGTTCGGCCTCAGCAGCGCCGCGATCGCCGCGATCCTGCGGGACCGTCCCGTGCACGAGGCGGAGGAAGTGTTCTCGGAGATCATCCGGTTGCAGACGCCGATCGTCGGGCTCGGGCTGGACTCGGCCGAGGTGGGTAACCCGCCGTCGCTGTTCGAGGACGTGTTCGCCCGCGCCCGGTCGGAGGGGCTGCACGTGGTCGCCCACGCAGGCGAGGAAGGCCCGCCGGAGTACATCTGGCAGGCGCTCGATCTCCTCGGCGCAGAGCGCATCGACCACGGGGTGCGGGCGCTCGAGGACCCGGCGCTCGTGGCGCGTCTGGTGGACGAGGAAGTGCCGCTGACCGTGTGCCCGCTGTCGAACGTGCGATTGTGCGTCGTCGACTCGCTGTCCGAGCACCCGCTGCGGACCATGCTGGAGGCGGGTCTGCTCGTCACCGTGAACTCCGACGACCCCGCGTACTTCGGCGGGTACGTCGACGACAACTTCGCCCAGCTGCGGGATCAGCTCGGCCTCACCGATGCCGAGCGGGAAACATTGGCGCGCAACTCGATCACGGCGTCGTTCGCGAGCGACGCGCGCAAGGCACAACTGCTCCGCGGCTGACGGTTCCGGCCGTCAGTCGATCAACCCCGTGTCGCCGAGACTCGCGACGACGGCCAGGACGTCGCGGTCGCGGCCGTACGGGCCGACCAGGCAGAGGCCGACGGGAACTCCGTCGTCGGTGCGCAACGGCACGGTCGCGTTGGGCAGTCCGGAGATGGTCGCGAGGCACGTGAGCATGCCGGTGGCGCGCATCGTGTTCCGGAACCGGTCCCCGTTGGGGTAGCTCGTCCGCTCGGGGGCCGTGGAGGAGGTTGCCGGCAGCAGGAGCAGGCTGTCGCCTACATACGCGGTGATCGTCTGCGACGCCTCGGCGAGCATGATCAGTTTCCGGCCGTACGTGGATTCCCAGATGCGGCTCGCGTCGGCGAAATTGCGGCCGGGTTCGTCGCCGAGTGATGTCATCGCCCCGCTCACCCAGTTGCCGTGCAGTCGCCACGCCTCGTAGCCCTGCACGGAGACGACGGCGTCGTACCAGTCGGGAAGCCGGCCGATGTCCGTGTCGGTCCACGTCAGCCGGGGGAGGGAACTCTTCTCCCACGCGGTGAGGGCGCGCCGCACCGCACCGAGCGCCCCCGCCTCGGCGACGGCGTTGATGCCGTCCGAGGTGAGCGCGCTGCGGAACGGGGTCTCCGCCGTGAGCGGGAGGAGCGCGCCGGAGACCGCGACGAGGGTGTCGAGGTCGCCGCAGACCCACGCCGGCGTGTCGAATGTGGGGGACAGCGGGAACAGCCCGTCGGTGGAGACGGCACCCCGGGACGGTGCGAAGCCGTACAGGCCCTGATACGAGGCGGGGATGCGGACGGAACCGGTGGTGTCGACACCCAATCCGATGTCGGCGGCGCCCTGCGCGACCGCACTCGCGGCGCCCGAGGTCGCCCCGCCGGGCAGACGGTCCTCGGCGCGGGGGTTGGGCGGCGTCCCGAACTGCTGGTTGATGCCGGAGTGCCCGTACCCGAGGTCGTCGGTCTGCGCCAGGCCGACGACGCGGGCGCCCTGACCGACGAGGCGCGCCACCACTGCGGCGGTACCGGTTTCGGTGGGTGCCTCGGCGAGCCGCCGTCCGCTGCCCGCACCGATCTGCTGTCCCGCAACGGCGTACAGGTCGGTGACGGCGAGTCGCATGCCGGCGAGGGGCCCGTCACCGGTCGGCGCGACCAGCGGATCCCCCTGCACGCGCCACGTCGCCTTGTCGACGGGCACGAACTCGGACACCGCTGCACCGCCTGGAGCGGACAGGCCGTCGGGAAGCGGCGGAACCTCCGGATTGTGCAGGCGTTCCCCGCACGCGCCGAGCGTCACGGCGCCGAGCGCCGCCGCGCCGGAGGTGCCCGCGACACGAAGGAAGTCGCGACGGTCGAAAGATCGACTGGGGGCCACCCAGCCCACGTTAGCGACCGAGGACCTGCTGGAGGTACGCGTTGCCGAACATTCGCTCGGGATCGTACTTGTCACGCACGGCGACGAACTCGTCGAAGTTCGGATACGCGGGCCGCAAGTCCTCGGCGGTGCGGCCGTGCATCTTGCCCCAGTGCGGTCGCCCGTCCACTTCCCGGGCGATGGCCTCGACCGCGGAGAAGTACGGCTCGTGATCGCGGCGGTGGTACTGGTGCACCGCGATGTACGCCGTGTCCCGTCCGTTCGCCGTCGACAGCCATACGTCGTCGCCCGCGGCGAAGCGGACCTCGACGGGGAACGCGACCGTGAAACCGGACTTCTCCACCCACGAGTCGATCGCCGCGAGCGTGTCGGGAAGCGCCTCGGTGGGAACCGCGTATTCCATCTCGCGGAACTTGACCCGGCGCTCCGACGCGAAGACGCGGTAGCTGCGGTCGGTGAACTCGCGCGCACTCAGCATGCGGGACGACAGCCGGTTGATCTTCGGAATCGTCGACGGCGCAAGGCCGGCGACCCTGTTGATGCCCTCGAACAGGACGTTCGCGAGCAGTTCGTCGTCGACGTAGGCGCGGATCGGGTGGAGGGGAGAGACCGCGGTGTCGCCGGGTCGCCGGGTGTTGCGTTTCGTCAGGACGCGGCGGGTGTGGGGGAACCAGTAGAACTCGAAGTGGTCGATCGTGGTGCGGTCGTGATCGAGCAGGTCGAGGGTGGCGTCCAGTGACTCGGGCTTCTCGATTGCGTGCATCACGTAGTTCGGCACGCACTGGATCGTGACCTTCGAGATGATGCCCACGGCGCCGAGCCCCAGGCGTGCCGCCTCGAACAGTTCGGGGTTCTCGGTAGGGGAGCAGTCGGCCACCGAGCCGTCCGCCAGCACCACCTGCAGGGCGCGGACCTGAGTGGCGAGACCTCCGAAACGCGCTCCGGTGCCGTGGGTTCCGGTAGACAGCGCACCGGCGATGGACTGCACGTCGATGTCGCCCAGGTTGATCATGGCCAGGCCACGGTGCCAGAGTTGCTCACTCAGATCGTGCAGCCGCGTGCCGGCGAGGACCGTGACGAGGGCGCCCGCCGGTTCGTCGAGGGTGACGGATTCGATCCCGGTGAGGGCGTCGAGGCTGACGAGGATCCCGTCGGTGACGGCGACCCCGGTGAAGGAGTGACCCGACCCCACGGCCTTGACCCGCTGCCCCTGCTCCGCGGCACCGCAGACGAGCGCGCTGAGTTCCTCCACCGAGCGTGGAGTCGCGAAGCGCAGCGGGTTCGCCGTCTCGGTGCCCGCCCAGTTGCGCCATGTGTCCTGTGCCATTCGCCCATCATGAACCTGGACGCTCGTCCAGGCAAATGGCGAGTTGGTCGGGCGTCCGTGTTGGTCACGGGCGAGGCCCCCGCAGGTTCTACCATCAGAGGATGCTGAACAGGCTTCCTGCGGATGAACGTCGTGCCCAACTCGTCGAGTCGGCGCTGGCCATCGCGGAGCAGCGCGGCGTCGCGTCGGTCACGGTGCGTGCCGTGGCGGAGGAGGCGGGCGTCTCGCTCGGTGTGGTGCACTACTGCTTCGAGAGCAAGGAGGAGCTCCTCGCGGCGATGGGTGAGAGCCTGGTTCTGCAGCTCAGCGCGTCGATGCGGCTGGCATTCGGTCAGGTGCGGCACGCGCCGGATCTGCGCGGGATCGACGGTCTGCGCGAACTTCTCCACATCGGGATCAGTGGAATGTGGCCGATCATCGAGGCCACCCCGGACCGCCAGTTACTGACGTACGAGATCACCGCGCAGGCGTTGCGGCACCGGGCGTCGGGGAGCGAGCGGGCAGGCGACATCGCTGGTCAGCAGTACCGGACCATGGACGAGGAAGCGATCGAGTTCCTCGCCGAGTGCGCCCGCATCGCCGGAGTCGGCTGGGGCACCCCGGTTGAGGCGATCGCGCGGTTCGGGCTGGCCATCCTCGACGGGCTCGTGCTGCGGTGGCTGGTGGACCGCGACAGCGAGGCGATGATCGCGGCGCTGGACGACATGGTGCGAGTGATCGCGTCGAAGGCGGTCGAGCAGGCCTGAGCGGGCCCGATTCGATCTGGACAATCGTCCAACTCGATGGTTGACTGGCGTCGCAGATCGATGCAAAACGATTGGACGAACTGTGACGCCCACGCTCGACCGTCTCATCGCCTCGACGACCGAGGTCGACCCGCCGTTGGCCGCGCTCGACCTCACCACGCTGCGCGCCAACGCCGCCGACCTGGTGCTGCGCGCGGGCGGCACCCCCGTCCGCGTCGCCAGCAAATCCGTCCGCTGCCGCGCGGTACTCCAGGTCGCCCTGGGGGAGAATCTCACCGGGGCCGGCGGGTTCCGCGGGATCATGGCGTATTCGCTTCGCGAGGCGATCTGGCTCGCCCGGCACGGCGCGAACGACGTCCTCATGGGCTACCCGACGGCCGACCGCGGGGCCCTCGCCGAACTCGCGGCCGACCCCGAACTGCTGAACCGGATCACGTTGATGGTCGACGGCGATGACCACCTCGACTTCGTTCTCGCCGCGGCCGGCACCACGTCGCTCCGGGCCCGGCTGTGCATCGACGTGGACGCCTCGCTGCGACTCGGACCCGTCCACATCGGGGTCCGGCGTTCCCCGCTCCGCGAACCGTCCGCCGTCGCCGCGTTCGCGACGCGCGCCGCGGGGCGGGGATTCGCCGTCGTGGGCGTCATGTTCTACGAAGCGCAGATCGCGGGGCTACCCGACTCGAGCCCGCCGATCGGCTGGATGAAGCGGGCGTCCGCGAAAGAGCTCGCGACCCGGCGCGGTGCCGTGGTGAACGCCGTCCAGTCAGAGGTCGGGGTGCTCGAGATCGTCAATAGCGGGGGCACCGGCTCGCTCGAGGTGAGCTCCGCGGACCCGGTCGTCACGGAGGTGACGGCGGGTTCGGGCCTGTACGTTCCGACGCTCTTCGACAGGTACCGCGCGTTCCGTCCGCACCCGTCGCTGTACTTCGCCCTGTCGGCGGTCCGGCGACCGGCTCCCGGCATCGCGACGCTGTTCGGCGGCGGCTACATCGCCTCCGGTCCCGCCGGGGGCAGTCGCGTGCCCAAGTCGGCGTGGCCGCTCGGGCTGAAGCTATTACGCAACGAAGGTGCCGGTGAGGTCCAGACCCCGGTGACCGGAAAGGCGGCAGCGGATCTCGGCATCGGCGACCGGGTGTGGTTCCGGCACGCGAAGGCCGGCGAACTGTGCGAGCGGTTCACCGAGGTGCACCTCGTCGAGTCGGACGGCTCCCGCACCGTGGTGCCCACCTACCGCGGCGAAGGTCAGTGCTTCGGCTGACCGGTGAGCCGCATGAAGGCGCCCAGCTCGGTCAGACCTTCCGGGGTGCTCGGCATGTACTGCGTCAACGATTCCGACCGGATAATGATCGCAGCCCACTTGCCGCGGGATACCGCCACGTTCATCCGGTTCCGCGACAGCAGGAACGACATGCCGCGCGGCACGTCCTCGATCGCCGACGCTGTCATCGACACGATGGCGACGGCCGCCTCCCGCCCCTGGAACTTGTCGACCGTGCCCACCTCGACCTTGTCGAGGCCGACCGCGGCCAGATCGCGTTCGATCGACCCGACCTGAGCGTTGTACGGCGCGACGACCAGGATGTCGGACTCGTCGAGTGGGCGGGTGCCCTCGAACTCGCTGGGGTCGGTCCAGCCGGAACCGAGCAGCTTGGTGATCCGGTTGACCACTTCCCGCGATTCCTCAGGGGATTGGGTGGCGTTGCCCTGGTGGTCGACGAAGACGGTATGCACACCCGGTTCCATGCCGTCGAGTCGTCGTGCGGCACTGGCCGATTCCTGCGAACGCAGCTTGCCCTCGTAGGACAGTGTGGACACGGGTGCGCACAGTTCCGGGTGCATGCGCCACGTGCGTTCGAGGAAATAGCCCCGGCTCGCGGGCAGCGCCCCGTGCCCCTCGGCGAGCCATCCGAGGGCAGACGCGTCCACCGGTTCCGGGTGGGTGCCCTGGCTGACCTGCGGAAGCTGCTGAGGGTCGCCGAGAAGTAGGAGGTTGCGGGCCGCTCCGCCCACCGCGATGGTGTTGGCGAGAGCGAACTGCCCGGCCTCGTCGATGACCAGCAGGTCGAGGCTGCCGGGCGGCACCCGGTCGGTGTTTGCGAAATCCCAGGCGGTCCCGCCGATCACGCAGCCCGTGCCCTCGGCCTCGGCGATGAAGCCGGGGTAGTCGTTGGAGCTGATGTCGGTCCACGTCGCGGCGCGGTGCCGCCCGTCCTTCTTCGCGACGAGTTCGGCGGGGAGCCCGGCCTTCACGACACCGCCGAGCATGTTCTCGATCACCGAATGCGACTGCGCGACCACGCCGATCCGCCAGTGGTGCCGCTCGACGAGCGCCTTGATCACCCGGGCCCCGGTGTACGTCTTGCCGGTGCCGGGAGGCCCCTGCACCGCGACGTACGAGTCATCGAGGTCGAGCAGTGCCGCGGTGATCGCGCCCGCGTAGTCCGTGCCGTCGACGGGTGGGAGCGGGTTCCCGCTCCGCGTGCGCGGGTCGGACCGCCGTAGAATGTCCACCGGCGCGCACAGCGGGAGCTCCGGTAGCGGCGAGCACATGTCGTCCGCGGCCACCGCGATGGACGATTCGATGCGGTCGGTGGTGATCGGGGGACCGGGAGTGATCGCCGTCGGAAGTTGCACGTACTCCTCGCCGTTCAGGAGTTCCTCGACGATCACCACGTCGCGGCGCCGGCCGTCCTTCCCGACGTCGAGAACGTTGACCGTGCACGTTCCCCGCTGCTGCGGATTGTCGCCCGCGACCGCCTCGGGTGCGGGAGTGTCGTAGAGCGCGTACATCGTGGTCTTGGGCCCCACCGTGCTCCCGGTGCCGAAACGGCCGGTGAGCTGGAGGCGCCGGCGCAGCTTGCGCTGCCGCGGGCTGCTCTTGTGCCAGTTCTCCTCGACGACCGCGGACGACACCACCAGCACGTCCCGGATGTCCGACAATTCGTCGTGCGGCACGACCAGCCGATCGAAGTGCGCCCACCAGAACGGTTTCCGCTCGCGGCGGTGATAGCCGACCGCCGCCGCCATGAGCGCGGCGGCCTGCTGGTCGTGTCCCCGGTGCTCGCTCGGTCCGTGCCCGGCGAACTCGCGCAATGTCGCCTCCGCGGGGGTGCACTCCTCGGTCACCGGGGTGGGCCCGTCGCCGGGTGGCCGGAGGGCGATGCCGTGCGTCTCCGCCTGCCCGATCAGCCAGTCGCGCAGCCGCAGCGTGGAATCGCAGTCGTACTCGTTGTAGTCGGCGATGCCCTGCAGCAGCGCTCGTGCCTCGTCGTCGCGGCCGTTGTCGCGGTGATCGCAGTAGTCGGCGTAGGCGACCACCGACGCGGCGGCGTTCGTGACGTCGCCGTCACGCGGCTGCTCCGGCATGTACAGCGGTTCGAGTTTCTTGATGCTGTAGGACCGTTCGCCGATGCGCAGGCACCCGCGCACCACCGGATACAGATCGACGAGGACGTTGTCGCGCAGCAGGGTGTCGACGGTCTCCTCGCCGACGCCGTGCCGTCCCGCCAGCCGCAGCAGCGCCGACTTCTCGTACGCGGCGTAGTGGTAGATGTGCATGTTCGGGTACTGCTGACGACGCGCTGTCACGTAGTCGAGGAAGTCGACGAGTGCCTGCCGTTCCTCGGCGCGGTCGTGTGCCCAGAACGGCCGGAAGACGGCGGCGTCGGCGGGACCCTCGACCACACCGAAGAGGTATTCGAGACCCCAGTCCGTGGAACCGTTCTCGGCCCAGAGCGGGTCTCCCTCGAAGTCGAAGAAGATGTCGCCGTCGTCCGGTTCCGGCAGCCCGCCCAGAGCCTGCGGGGCGTACACCTGGAACTCGGGGGTCCCCGAGGACTCCTGCCGCAACTGCAGGGCGGCCTGCGCACGAAGCGATTCCAGGGTGCGCTCGGGCAGGCCCTCGACGCTGCCCGCATGCGCGGCGAGGGCGTCGAGAGTGCCGATCCCGGCCGCGATCAGCCGGCTCCGCTGCGTCGAGCGCATTCCGGCCACCAGCAGGAGGTCGCGATGTTGCTCCACCTCCGGGGTGCACGTGTCGCACCGGCCGCACGCCGTGTACCGGGGGTCGCCCCATTCCGCGAGCAACTGCTCGTCGCGGTGCTCGTCCAGAATTCGTTCGAGCGAGGAGCGTCGCGCGGAGTACACGGGAATGATGTCGCCGAGCGAGTGCGCCGAGTCGCTGTCGTCGCCGAGCAGCAGGTGGACGTCCGGAGACGTCGGGATCCCGTTGCCGGCCAGCGCTTCCGCGTACGCGGCGAGCTGCAGCAGGGCCGACACCTTCGCGTGCCGTGACAGTTTGGTGTCGTAGACGGCATACGTGTCGCCGTCGCGGACGAGGAAATCGCAGAAACCCAGGAATCGGCCGTCGAAGAACGTCCCCTGGTACACGACGTCGGCGCCGCCGCGGATCGCTTCCACGGTGGCCAGGTTCGCCTCGAACAGACCCACCGCGGTGTATTCGGGACGGTCCATCGTGACCACCCCGTCGCCGTACTCGGCGCGGAACTGCTCGAGCCGGCGATGTTCGTGAGCATCGCCCAGGCTCGACGTCCGTCGCAGCATCGGATCGTCGTCGACGGACGTGGCGGAACCGGCCCCGGCGAGCCCGAGCGTGGCGTCCAACCGGCGCAGCAACGCGAACTCGCAGGTGGCGGCCGCGGAGAGGTCGCTGGCGCTGTAGACGATGGTGTCGTCGAGGAGGAACACAGCTATGTCCCCAGTTCTGCCGGTGAGTTCACCCGGCCGATTGTGCCATCGGGGTGCGACAGGCCCAGAATGGCAGCCATGCCCTTCTTCGACGGCCACTCCGGACGAGTCCACTACCGGCACTGGAGCGCGGTGGGTGGACCCGTCGCCCAGCTGGTGTTTCTCCACGGAATGGGGCAGCACACGGGTCATTACCACCGGTTCGCGCGCGGACTGACGCCCGCCGGAATCGGGGTGTGGGGAATCGACCAGGCCGGTCACGGATTATCCGAAGGCGATCATCCGGGATCCGTCGCGGACCTGGCGGAGGACGCCGCGCTTCTCACCGGCCTCGCCGGCAGGCACGCGCCGGATGTTCCGCTCGTGCTCATGGGGCATTCGCTCGGTGCCGCGGTCTCGATGGAACTTCTCGCGTCCGGTGACCCCGGTTTCCGGTGCGCGATTCTGTGCGGGACACCGAAGACCGCCGCCGTGCAGCAGACGGCGGACGCGCTGGGCTCACTCGGGATACCGCTGCTCGCGGTCCACGGTGTCGACGACCGCATCGCACCGATCGACCCCGTCCGGGACTGGGCGGCGGGGATAAGAGGCCTCGAGTTCCGGGAGTTCGACGACGCCGGACACGACCTGCTTCACGAGAGGGTCCAGGTCACGGTGACCGCGGTGGTCCGCGACTTCATCCTGGACGCTGCGCGCCCGTGAGTGCCCGAGGAGTCTCTGCACTCCTCGGGCACTCACGGGCGGCGGAGCCGCTTACGCGTAGATGGCCTCGATGGCCGCGCCGTGCTCCTTGTGGATAACGTTCCGCTTGAGCTTCAGCGTGGGCGTGAGCTCACCGGTCTCCTGCGTGAAGTCGACCTCGAGGATGCGGTACTTCTTGATCCGCTCGGGGTTGGACACCTTCTTGTTGCCCTCCGCCACGGCCTCGTCGATCTCGGCGACCAGGTCGGGGTTCTTGACCAGTTCGGACACCGGGGTGTCGGCGGCCAGCCCGTGGCGTTCCTTCCAGCCCGGGAGGGTTTCGGAGTCGAGGGTGATGAGCGCGCCGATGAACGGCTTACCGTCGCCGACCACGAGGCACTGGCTGATCAGCGGGTGCGCGCGGAGTGCATCCTCGAGGACCGCAGGCGCGACGTTCTTGCCGCCCGCGGTGACGATGATCTCCTTCTTGCGGCCGGTGATCGAGACGTAGCCCTCTTCGTCGATCGAGCCGAGGTCGCCGGTGTGGAACCAGCCGTCCCGGATCGAATCCGCAGTGGCCTGCTCGTTGTGCCAGTACCCGCCGAACACGACGGGACCCTTCAGGAGCAGTTCGCCGTCCTCGCCGATCTTCGCGGCGTGGCCGTCGATCGGCTTGCCGACGGTGCCGACCTTCTGCGCGCGGGTGGTGTTCACGGAGATGGCGGCGCTCGTCTCCGTGAGGCCGTAGCCCTCGTACACCGGGACGCCGATGCCGCGGAAGAAGTGACCGAGGCGTGCACCGAGCGCGGCGCCGCCGGAGACGGCGCGGTCGCACTCGCCGCCGAGCGCGGTGCGGAGCTTCGAGTAGACGAGCTTGTCGAACAGGGCGTGCTTGAGCTTGAGGCCGAGCCCGGCGCCGCCGTTGTCCTGCGCCTCGCTGTACGCGATGGCCGTGGCGGACGCCTTCTCGAAGATGCTGCCCTTGCCGCCGTCGTACGCCTTCTGCTTGGCGGAGTTGTAGACCTTCTCGAACACGCGCGGCACCGACAGGATGAAGTGCGGCTTGAACGCGGCGAACTGGTCGAGCAGCGTGGTGAGGTCGGCGGTGTGCGCGACGGTGACCTTGGCGTCGAACGCACCGAAGGAGATGGCGCGGGCGAAGACGTGCGCGAGGGGCAGGAACATCAGGGTGCGCCTGCCGGCGTACATCGCGTCGCTGAGCGCCAACTTCACGGCCGCCGATTCCGCGTAGAAGTTCGAGTGGGTCAACTGCACGCCCTTGGGACGGCCCGTGGTCCCCGACGTGTAGATGAGGGTGGCGGGGGAGGACGCGCGCACCTGGTGACGACGCTCGTGCAGCTGCTCGTCGGTGACGCCCTCGCCGCGCTTCGACAGTTCGTCGATCGCGCCGGATGTCTTCCCCGTCGCTTCGCTCGCCCCGCCCTCGATTTGCAGGACCTCACGCAGGTCCGGCGCGGCGTCGGTGACGACCTTCAGCGCCTCGGCCTGCTTGGGGTTCTCGACGACCAGCAGCGACGTGCCGGAGTCTTCGAGGATCCACTTCGCCTGATCGGGTGCGGACGTTTCGTAGATGGCGACGGTGCACCCGCCGGCCGTCCAGATCGCGTAGTCGATGACGACCCACTCGTACCGGGTCGCCGAGAGGATCGCGACGCGGTCACCGAGCTCGACGCCGGAAGCGATGAGGCCCTTCGCGACGGCGGAGACCTGCTCCGCGAACTCGGCGGCGGTGACGTCTACCCAACCACCGTTGCCCGGGCGCTGGAACGGGACGAACTTCGGATCTTCCTCGGCGTGACGGAAGACCGTGTCCGCCATGGAGGCGTCCTCCGGAATTGAGAACGACTGCGGTACCGAGAATTCACGCACTATGACCCCTCCACTGAAACGACATGACGGATGTGCATTCGATCACATTTGTCCCAGTTTCGCATCAGGGTCGATGTCCGTTATGTGTATTTCTGTTCTGACCAGCGGAGATTAGTGTAACTCGGCGTAAACTGATAACTCAGGCGGCCTCTTCGAGACGGCGCGAGTTGGCCGACAGCCAGCGCCGGATCGCGTAGTTCAACTGGTCCGGATCGACACCGAGTTCGGTCGCGGTCGCCGCGAGGATCTCCTCGGCAAGGCCGTCGTCGGTGGCTTCCGAAATGCCGAGCGCGCCGCTGATGAACACGTCCGCCACCCGATTCGGCCGAACCCCGGGGATCCCGGCGAGCATCAGGAAATGCGCCCACGTGACGTCGCTGCTCTCCCCGCACACCTCGATCCACGCATCGTGGATCTGTTCCAGGGCGGCTTCGTCCCGGGCGGCCTCGAGAAGGTCGTCGATGCTGTTGATGCGGAGCTGGTGTAGTCGCTCCGCCGCCAGCTGGATGTGACGAGCCTCGATCGGCACGCCGGTCGCGGTGTACCGCCGCTTGTACGAGCCGACCTTGCCCGCCCACTGATCCGAGCTGCCCGCCTCCTCGAACGTGCGCAGAAGGTCGCGGGCGCCGTCGGTGAGGGGCTGATCGGGGTGCGCCCGCCGGTACGCCAGATAGCGGTCGACGACGGCGACCTCGCTGTGCCCGGCGCTCGACTGCACCGATTCGATGATGCAGAGGGCGAGGCTGTGCCGATAGGCATCGGAGGTGACCCAGCCCGACGGGTCGCCCAATCGGTCGCGGCAGGCGGTGACGACGGTTTCGACGGTATCGGCAGAGACGGTCACGAGATCCTCCAAAGGCAGTCTGTTCTGTGCTCTGTCCGGTGTATCGACAGGGCCTCCGGGAACGTTGCACTGGAGCTGAAGATTCCTCGAGAACCACCGTCAGCGGTGGGCCAGCAGGTCTGTGACCTCGGTGTCCGAGAGTTGATGGAAATCGTCGTACGCGTTGCCGACGCCGCCGAGATCGGCCGGGATGTACGGGCAGACCACCTCGTCGGCGGTCACGCGCAGGCGGCCGACAGCCTCGGGGGCGGCCACCGGAACCGCGACGATCACGCGTGCCGCGCCCAGTTTCTTCACCGATTGGCAGGCCACCGCCGCGGTCGCGCCCGTGGCCATGCCGTCGTCGACGAGGACGGCCGTGCGGCCCTTCAGTGACGCTCGCGGCTTGCCGCCGCGCAGCACCCGTGCCCGCCGTTCGAGCTCGCGGCGCTCCTTCGCCTCGACCATGGCGAGCGCGGTCTTGCTGATTCGGGCGATGCGGAGAACGTCGTCGTTGATCACCCGGGATTCGCCCTCACCGATGGCACCCATGGCGAGTTCCGGCTGCCATGGGACACCCAGCTTTCGGACGAGCACGACGTCGAGAGGGGCCGACAGGGCGGCAGCGATCTCGAACGCGACGGGGACGCCGCCGCGCGGCAGACCGAGCACCACCAGATCGGTGCCGCGCAGGTGTTCCAGTGCGGCGGCCAGTCTGCGACCGGCGTCGGCGCGACTGGTGTACAACATCGAACGCTCCGTGATCGGGAAGAACTTCGTCTCCGACGCTACTCCCGATCGGGCCGTTCAGATCTCGCTGACGGTGAATCGGCGCAGGGCGAGGGCGGGGTTCTTCTCCCTCACCTCGGCGATCCGCTCCGCGCTGACCGCCGCGACCGCGGTGCCCACCCGCTCACCGAGCGACGCGAGGGTCACGCCCATCGGATCGACGATCATGCTGTTCCCGGCACCGGTGCGCGCGCTCTGGTCGGCGGCGGCCACGTACACGGTGTTCTCGATGGCGCGTGCCCTGACGAGAGTGGACCAGTGGTCCTCCTTCAACGGTCCGGGCACCCACTGCGCGGGCAGCAGCAGCACGTCGGCGCCCGCATCGACGATGCGGCGGGTGACCTCGGGGAATCGGAGGTCGTAGCAGGTCTGCATGCCGAACGTGAGGCCGTCGACGGCGAAGGTCTCCGGGGCGCCGATGTCCCCGGCGCGGATGACGTCGGACTCCTTGTAGCCGAACGCGTCGTACAGGTGGAGTTTGCGGTAGGTGGCGACGACGTCGCCGCCCGGTCCGAGCGCGACGAGGGTGTTGGAGATGTGATCGTCCCCGGGCAGCTGCTCGTTGACCCCTGCCACCAGGTGGACGTCGAGTTCCCTCGCGGTCGCGGCCAGCCCACCGACGAACTCGCCGTCGAGGCCCTCGGCGGACTCGACGATCCGCTCGTCCGTTCTCGGCGCCGTGAACATCGCGTACTCGGGCGCCACCACCACCTTCGCGCCACGGCCCGCGGCCTCGGCGGCGAGCATGCGGAGGGTGCGCAGGTTCTCCTGCTTGTCCTGACCGGGAGCGAACTGAATGACAGCGACATCGACCATGCCGTCCACGCTAGGCGACGACCCCGCGGCAGGTGCCTCCCGTCCCGGTCGCCGCGTATTTCCGCGGCGTGGCGATGCACTGTGGACTCGTGCACTAAACTGCTGGTCAATGAGTGATATCGAGCGTGACCCCGAACCCCCCACTTTTGCCGACCTCGACATCGATGATCGGGTCTTGAAGGCACTGTCCGATGTGGGCTACGAGTCGCCCTCGCCGATCCAGGCAGCCACCATTCCGCCCCTCCTCGCCGGCAACGACGTCGTCGGCCTGGCGCAGACCGGCACCGGCAAGACCGCTGCGTTCGCGGTACCGATCCTCTCGAAGATCGACCTGACGCAGAAGTCGCCGCAGGCATTGGTCCTCGCGCCGACGAGGGAGCTGGCCCTGCAGGTCGCGGAGGCGTTCGGCAAGTACTCCGCCCATATTCCGGGCCTGCACGTCCTGCCCATTTACGGCGGTCAGAGCTACGGCGTCCAGTTGTCGGGACTGCGGCGCGGCGCACACGTGGTGGTGGGCACGCCCGGTCGCGTGATCGACCACCTGGAGAAGGGCACGCTCGACCTGTCCAAGCTCTCCTACCTCGTCCTGGACGAGGCCGACGAGATGCTGAAGATGGGTTTCCAGGAGGACGTCGAGCGCATCCTCGCCGACACTCCGGAGTACAAGCAGGTGGCGCTGTTCTCGGCCACGATGCCAGGGGCCATCCGCAAGATCTCGAAGCAGTACATGCACGACCCCGTCGAGATCACGATGAAGTCGAAGACGTCGACCGCGTCCAATATCTCGCAGCGGTACGTCCAGGTGGCGCACCAGCGCAAGCTCGACGCCCTGACGCGTGTCCTCGAGGTCGAGGCCTTCGAAGCCATGATCATCTTCGTGCGCACCAAGCAGGCCACCGAAGACCTCGCGGAACGACTGCGCTCGCGCGGATTCTCGGCCGCGGCCATCAACGGCGACATCGTGCAGGCGCAGCGTGAGCGGACCATCGGCCAGCTCAAGAGCGGCGCCCTCGACATTCTCGTGGCCACCGACGTGGCCGCGCGTGGCCTCGACGTCGAGCGCATCTCCCACGTCGTCAACTACGACATCCCGCACGACACGGAGTCGTACGTCCACCGGATCGGCCGTACCGGCCGCGCCGGGCGCGCGGGCGAGGCGCTGCTGTTCGTGGCACCGCGCGAACGCCACCTGCTCAAGGCCATCGAGAAGGCGACCCGTCAGCCGCTGGCCGAGATGCAGCTGCCCAGCGTCGACGACGTCAATGCGCAGCGTGTGTCAAAGTTCGGCGACTCGATCACCGAGAGCCTCACGTCCGACAATCTGGCGTTGTTCCGCAAGATGATCGAGGACTACGAGCAGGAGCACGACGTGCCGCTCGCCGACATCGCCGCCGCGCTCGCGGTGCAGTCGCGCGACGGTGAGGCGTTCCTCATGGCGCCCGAGCCGCCGCCGGCGCCCCGCCGTGAGCGTGAGCCCCGCGAACGCCCGGCGCGCCGGTTCGACGACGGCCCGCCCACGCGGTCGCGTGGACCGGAGGGCCAGGAGCTCGCGACGTACCGCATTGCGGTCGGCAAGCGGCACCGCGTGGTGCCGGGTGCGATCGTCGGTGCCATCGCGAACGAGGGCGGGCTGCGGCGCAGCGATTTCGGGCACATCAGCATCCGCCCGGACCACAGCCTGGTGGAGTTGCCCGCCGACCTGGCTCCCGAGACCCTCGAGGCCCTGCGCCGTACCAGGATCTCCGGTGTGCTGATTCAGCTGCAGCCCGATTCGGGTCCGCCGTCGGGCCGACCGCGCGGGGGTCGCGACGATCGGGCCGGCGGAAAGTTCCAGCGCGACCGGGACAGCGGGAAACAGCCGCGCGAGTAGTCCTCGCGCGGCCCTCCCGAAAGGGATCCCCGGCGGTTACGCCGGGGGAGCGGGAGCCGGGGCCGGCTGTGCCGCCTGGGCGGGCAGCGGGCCCTCCTCGGGAACGAAGAACGAACCGACTGTCGGCAGCACGTAGCAGGTCGCGTCGGTGTAGCCGACGGTGCCGAAGATCGATGCCACGACGGTGCCCGCCCCCGTCGCCACGACCTTGTTCAGTGCCGGGTAGCCGCCTTCGGTGACGCCGTCGAGGGGCAGGATTCCGCTGGCGCCGGTGTTGGTGTTGATCCACGCGACGTTGAGTCCCGACGACTTCACGACACCGGGGTACGCGGAGAGGGCCTGGAAGCTGATCTCGTTCGCCTTGACCTCCGCCGTGGGCCCGGTGGTGCCCGACGCCAGCGTCAGCGTGACCGGTGCGACGGTGCCGCAACCCACGGTCGGTGCGGTGTAGAGGAATGGCGTGGACGCGCCCGCGACGTCATGCAGCACGGTCGACGTGGCCAGCGCCTCGACCGCGGCCTTCTCCTCGGGCTTGTCGGCCTGGGTGCGCAGTTCGGCGAGTCCGGGGACGTCCGGGGTGGCCGGTTCCGCCGCTGCCGTGCCCGAGAGGCTGAAAGTCGCCGCGATACCGACCGTTGCCGCCGCGATCGTGCGTCGCATCACGCTCATACCGTCCACCTGAACTCCTCGTTGTCTCGTCCGGGCAGCTCTGCAGCGCCGCCCGTGCGGAGAATTTACCCGAGAGAGTGGAAACAGTCAGGACCAGCTGCCGCCGCCGGCCAGCGTATCGGCGCGCGCGCCGTCGAGGGACTGCCGGATGATGTCGGCGTGACCGGCGTGCCGGGCGAGTTCCTCGATCTGGTGCAGCAGCATGTAGCGGACCGTGAAGGTGACTCCCGACGCCATCCACTGCGCCACGTCGGCGGGCAGGTCGAGGTCGCGATCCAGGTCGGTTTCGGCGGAGACTGCGGCCTCGGTGGCGCGCTGTGCATCGTCGAAGCGGGCGAGGAGGACGTCGACGGTTTCGTCCTCGGTGACGTTCCATGCGGCCATCCACGCTGCCACCGGATCGTCGCCGACACCGCGCGGAGCCCCGGTGATGCGGGAGGTCATCGCCTCTTCACCGTCGATCACGTGTTTGAGGAGGGAAGCCAGGCTCATCTCGCTGGCGCTGGGCACGCTGCGGGCCTGCTCCTCGGTCAGCCCGGACACCGCGTTGCGGAAGGCGGTTCGCTGGTTGTCCAGCATGAGGAGAAGGAGTCCGCGCTCGTCGGAGATGATGTGCTGGGTGCTGGGTGTCTCGATCATGCGTTCAGTGTGGCGCGGATAGCGGACACCTACTGTCCTCGATCAGCGACTTTCGGGATCATTGGCGGGACGTCGCGACCCTCGCCACCTCCGCCGGGTCGATCAAATGGGAGTGGTCGTCGTCGCCGACGTCGATCTGCACGACGTCGATTCGCCCGTTGAACCTGGTTTCTCCACCGTAGTGGGCGCTGACCGGCATCCCGTAGTCGTCGCCGATGTCTGTCGTCTCGTCCGCGGAGAAGATCATCGGCTGCGTCTGTTCGACTCGGCCGGACCCGACGCTGCGGCCGTCGTAAAAGAGAGTGACGTCGCCGCCCTTCGCGAGACCGCCGCCGTCGTAGGCGAAGTCCGCTCGAATCTGCAGACTGCCTGCGGGCAGGTCTTCGGTGGCCTCGGTCGTGAACTCCTTCATGCCGAGGAGGTTGTAGACGAACGCAGCCCGCCCCTCCTTGACATAGAGGGCCCACCCGCCGAAGCGGCCGCCCTGGGCGATGACGACACCGTTGGTGGCGGCGTTCTTCGCCGTCTCGACGGCTGCTGTCACCGAGAACGAGCGGTTCTTGATGTCGATGACGCTGTGCTCGGTGAGCCGTTTCATCCCTGGAAACAGCACCTGCCTACTGCCGGACACCAGTTGGGGCCGGCCGGCGATCGTCGGGTTCAGGCGTTCGAACCGGCGGTCGTCGATGGGCAGCACGTTGTATTTCACCGCCTCGATCAGCCACAGTCGCTGCAACGCAGCGAGTTTCTCGGGCATCTCCGCGGCCAGGTCGTGCGCTTGCGTCCAGTCGGTGGTTCCGTCGTACAGTTCCCACACGTCGTCGTCGAGCGCGGGCAGCACCTCGTCCGGCAGCCACGGGGTGCTGTGCCGGGTGACGGCGCTCCAGCCCTTGTAGTAGATGCCGCGGTTGCCTGCCATCTCGAAGTACTGCAGGTCGTGGCGCTCCGGCGCGTCCGCCTCGTCGAAGCTGTACACCATGCTCGTGCCCTCGATCGGTGCCTGCTGCACCCCGTTGACGAACGTGGGCTCCGGCAGTCCGGCGGCCTCGAGCACCGTCGCGGCGACGTCGATGACATGGGTGAACTGGGACCGGGTCTCGCCTCGGCTGCTGATGCCGGCAGGCCAGTGCACGATCGTCCCGTTGCGGGTGCCGCCCCAGTGCGAGGCGACCTGCTTCGTCCACTGGAACGGTGCGCACATCGCCCACGCCCAGCCCACCGAATAGTGGTTGTAGGCCTCCGTGGTCCCGAGCTTGTCCTTCACCTCCGCCATGAACTCCGGCGTCTCGATCGCGGCGAGGCCGTTGAAGTTCGCCATCTCGTTGAACGCACCGTTGAGCGTTCCTTCGGCGGAGGCACCGTTGTCGCCGATGATGTAGTACACCAGCGTGTTCTCGAGGGCGCCGATCGCATCGATCGCGTCGATCACGCGGCCGACGTGGAAATCGGTGTGCTCGAGGAAACCCGCATACACCTCCATCTGACGTTCCAGCACCGGCTTCAGCGCGTCGTCCATCTCGTCCCACGCCGGGATCGCATCCGGGCGCGCGGTCAGCCCGGCGTCGGCGGGCACGACCCCGCGCTGCTTCTGCTGTTCGAGGATCGACTCACGCTGCGCGTCCCAGCCGCCGGCGAACCGGCCGGCGTATTTATCCGCCCACTCCGGCGGCACGTGGTGCGGTGCGTGGGTGGCGCCGGGGGCGAAGTAGACGAAGAACGGCTTGTCCGGGGCGAGCGCCTTCTGGGTGCGCACCCAGTCGATGGCGTGGTCGGCGAGGTCCTCGGTGAGGTGGTAGCCCTCCTCGGGTGTCTTGTCGGGCTCGACGGGGGCGAAACCCTCGTAGAGCGCCGGGTAGTACTGGTTGTTCTCGCCCCCGATGAACCCGTAGAAGTGCTCGAACCCGCCGCCGCCGGACGGCCAGGCGTCGAACGGTCCGACCGGCGAGGTCTGCCACGGCGGCACCTCATGGCACTTGCCGAACTGGGCCGTCGAATAGCCGTTGAGTTTCAACGTCATCGGCAACGCGGCCTTGGTGTTCGGACGGAGCCCGGACGAACCGGGAGCCGACGTCGCGGTCTCGGTGATCATGCCCATTCCGACCGAGTGATGATTGCGACCGCTGAGCAGAGCCGCACGGGTCGGTGCGCACAGCGCGGTCGTGTGGAATCGGGTGTACGTGAGCCCACCGGCCTGCAGGCGCTCCGCGGTCGGCGTCTGCGCGGGCCCGCCGAATGCGCTGCTGGCGCCGAATCCCACGTCGTCCAGGAGCACCACGAGCACATTCGGGGCGCCCTCGGGTGGCAGCAACGGCTCGATGGGCGGGAACGACGTGTCCGGATCTTTCGCGTCGTAGGTTGTCAGGCCGAGATGCTGCCGATCGGGAATCGGAAGAACCCCGCGACGCCCGCCCGTACGATCCACCATGGCTACTCATTCCGCTGGTTCACATCGGAACGCCCGACGGCGCCTGCCGAAATTCAGAATAGTCGCAGGCTGCGGCGCACCGCGGGGGATTGGACCGCGCGAACAGGGCTCGGCCCCGCTCACCGAAACCGGGGGCGGCTGCGCGCGTTCCCAGCAGTTCGGGCAGGACCGACCTACGATCGAGGCACGTGTCCGGGGAACGCCCCTGGTCCTGTGATCGAGTCGCGAACCGAGGTGCTTATGCCCCTGGAAGATTCGTCGTCGGCCTTCGCCGACCAGTCCCGGGAGGGCGCGACCCCACCGGAGCACGACCTCGAAGGCCACATCATCGAGGCCCGGTCCGAGGATTTTTTCCACGCCCGAGAACTGCAAGTGGACAACGAGTGGTTCAAGACCGCGGTGTTCTACGAGGTTCTGGTCCGCGCGTTCTTCGATTCCTCCGGAGACGGAACGGGCGATCTCCAGGGGCTGACGTCCAAACTCGACTACCTGTCCTGGCTCGGCGTCGACTGCCTGTGGCTGCCGCCGTTCTACGATTCACCGCTACGCGACGGCGGATACGACATCCGCGACTTCCGCGCCGTGCTGCCGGAGTTCGGGACGGTCGAGGATTTCGTCCAGCTCTTCGATCAGGCGCACCGCCGCGGGATCAGAGTCATCACGGACCTGGTCATGAACCACACCTCCGATACGCACGCATGGTTCCAGGAGTCGCGCACCGACCCCGAGGGCCCGTACGGCGACTTCTACGTGTGGTCGGACCGCGACGCGGGGTATCCGGACGCCCGCATCATCTTCGTCGACACCGAGACGTCCAACTGGACGTGGGATCCGGTGCGCAAGCAGTACTACTGGCATCGCTTCTTCTCCCATCAGCCGGACCTGAACTACGACAATCCCGATGTCCAGGACGCGATGATCGACGTGCTGCGATTCTGGCTGGACCTCGGAATCGACGGCTTCCGGCTGGACGCCGTGCCCTATCTTTTCGAGCGGGAGGGCACCAACTGCGAGAACCTGCCCGAGACCCATGCATTTCTCAAGAAGTGCAGGGCCGTCATGGACGCCGAGTACCCGGGGCGGGCGCTGCTCGCCGAAGCGAACCAGTGGCCGTCGGACGTCGTGGAGTACTTCGGGGAGCCGGACGTGGGCGACGAGTGCCACATGGCGTTCCACTTCCCGCTGATGCCCCGCATCTTCATGGCGGTGCGGCGGCAGAACCGGTTCCCGATCTCCGAGATTCTCGCGCAGACCCCGCCGATTCCGAGCTCGTGCCAATGGGGAATCTTTCTCCGGAACCACGACGAGCTGACGCTCGAAATGGTGTCTGACGAGGAGCGTGACTACATGTATTCCGAGTACGCGCAGGACCCGCGGATGAAGGCGAACATCGGCATCCGGCGACGGCTCGCGCCGTTGCTCGAGAACGACCGCAACCAGCTCGAGCTGTTCACCGCGCTGCTGCTGAGCCTGCCGGGTTCGCCCGTCCTCTACTACGGCGACGAGATCGGCATGGGCGACAACATCTGGCTCGGTGATCGGGACTCGGTGCGGACGCCGATGCAGTGGACTCCCGACCGCAACGCCGGATTCTCCCGTGCCGACCCGGCCCGAATGTACTTGCCCGTCATCATGGATCCCACGTACGGCTACCAGTCGGTGAACGTCGAGGCGCAGATGAACTCGACCAACTCGCTGCTGCACTGGACTCGGCGCCTGCTCCAGGTCCGCAAACAGCACCCGGCGTTCGGAACGGCGTCGTTCACCGAACTCGGCAGTGCGAACCCGGCCGTCCTGTCGTATGTTCGGGAGACGCCGCCGAGCCAGGACCGGCCGTACAGCGACGTCATTCTGTGCGTCAACAACCTGTCCAGGTTCCCGCAGGCGGTGATCCTGGACCTCACCCAGTTCGCCGGCCGAATCCCCGTGGAGCTCACCGGTTCCGTTCCCTTCCCCTCCATCGGGGACGACGGGTACATGATCACGCTCCCCGGGCACGGATTCTTCTGGTTTGCGCTGCAACCGGATCCGAAGTCCGACGGCGCGGTGAGCGGACACCCGGTCAGCAGCGAAGCGGAACAGGCGGTGCAGCAGTGAACGAACCCAGCAGTGAACGCATTCCCGACGAGACCCTGGAGCGGCAACTCGTCCGGTGGTTGCCGGACCGGCGGTGGTTCGCCGCCAAGGGCACCACCATCTCGGCGGTGCGGATCCTGCTGCGCCACGAGCTGACGTCGGCCTTCGGGTTCTCCGCCGAGCATCTCCTGGTCTCGGTGGAGTTCGAGGCAGGGCCGTCGCAGGTGTACCAGATACCTCTGGGGTTCCGCAGTCATCTGCCCGAGGACCTCGAGCCGTGGGCGCTGCCGGACGCCGACGGGAACATCATGATCGCGTACGACGGCCTGCACGATGCCGAGATCATCACGCTGTACGCCAACCTGCTGTCGGAGGCCGAGGGGTCCGGGCCGGTGCAGTTGAAGACCGTGCCGGGCACGGTGATCGAACCGGGGCTCCGCGGGCGGACACTCGGTGCGGAGCAGTCGAACACCTCGGTGGTGCTGGGGGAGAAGCTCCTGATGAAGATCTTCCGTCTGGTCACGCCGGGGGTGAACCCCGACGTCGAACTCCACCTCGCGCTCGCCGAAGCGGGCAGCGAATACGTGGCGACGCTGCGGGCGTGGATGGAGACGGACGTGGCCGGGATTCTGACCACCCTCGCGATGGTGCAGGATTTCGAGGCCAACTCGGCGGACGGGTGGAGTATGGCACTCGGCAGTGTCCGTGACCTCCTGATCGAAGCGGATCTCCACGCCGCGGAGTTGGGGACGGACTTCGCCGGTGAGTCCTACCGGATGGGCGCCGCGGTCGCCGAGGTGCACGCGACACTGGCGCGTGCGCTCGGTGCGGAGGAACGTCAGGTGGCGTCGACGACCGTGGAGGCGATGACGCGCAGACTGGACGCCGCCACCTCGATTGTTCCCGAACTGGGGGAGGTGGCCGCTGCGGTGCGGGGAAAGTTCGCCGAGGCGGAAGCTCTGGGCGCCACCACCGTCCAGCGGATTCACGGCGACCTCCACCTCGGTCAGGTGCTGCGGACACCGGAGCGGTGGCTGCTCATCGACTTCGAGGGCGAACCCGCCAAGACCCTCGACGAGCGCCGGGAACGGGACAGTCCGTTGCGGGACGTTGCGGGAATGCTGCGGTCCTTCGACTACGCCGCTCACCATCTGCTGGCCGATTCGGTGCCGATGGGAGCGATGGGGGCGGCGTCGCAGCGGGACTTCCGCGCGAGGGAGTGGGCTCAGCGCAACGCCGACGCGTTCTGCGAGGGGTATGCCTCCGTGTCGGGCACCGACCCACGCAAGGCGGCGGCGCTGCTCCGGGCCTACGAACTCGACAAGGCGGTGTACGAGACCGTGTACGAGGCGAGGAACCGCCCGAATTGGATCGGCCTGCCCCTCTCCGCCATTCGCAGACTCACCTCAGCACCTCGGTGAGGGCCGGGGACGAGACCGTGCCCGTGTCGAACTGTGTGCGGTACAGCTCTTCGTACCGGCCGCCCGCGGCGAGCAGTTCGGAATGGGTGCCGCGTTCGACGATGCGCCCGGCCTCGACCACGAGGATCAGATCGGCCGCGCGGACGGTCGACAACCGGTGCGCGATCACCACCGCGGTCCGGCCGGCGAGGGCCTCGCCCAGCGCCTCCTGGACGGCGGCCTCGGACGTGGAGTCGAGGTGTGCCGTCGCCTCGTCGAGGATGACCACCCGCGGATGCGCGAGCAGCAGGCGCGCGATGGTCAGCCGCTGGCGTTCGCCTCCCGACAGCCGGTAGCCGCGTTCGCCGACCACCGTGTCGAGGCCGTCGGGCAGTGCGGCGACGAGGTCGGTGAGCCGCGCCCGGTCCAGCACCTCCGCGAGTTCGGCCGGCGTGGCGCCCGGGCGGGCGAGCAGGAGGTTGGCCCGCACGGTGTCGTGGAAGAGGTGCCCGTCCTGAGTCACCATGCCGACGGTGGCCCGCACGGAGTCGGCGGTCAGGTCGCGCACGTCCACCCCGCCGAGTTTCACCGAGCCCGCGTCCGCGTCGTAGAGCCGGGGAACCAGTTGGGCGATGGTGGACTTGCCGGCTCCGGACGATCCCACCAGCGCGACCATCTGCCCGGGTTCGGCGCGGAACGACAGCCGGTGCAGCACCTCGACGCCGCCGCGGGTGTCGAGGGTCGCGACCTCCTCGAGCGAGGCCAGCGACACCTTGTCGGCCGAGGGATACGCGAACTCTACGGAGTCGAACTCCACCGACACCGGGCCCTCGGGCACCGCGACCGCGTCGGGCTTCTCCGCGATCAACGGCTTCAGGTCGAGGACCTCGAAGACGCGCTCGAAACTCACCAGCGCGCTCATCACGTCCATGCGTGCGCTGGCCAGTGCGGTGAGGGGTGAGTACAACCGGGTCAGCAGCATCGCCATCGCGACGACGGCACCCGCGTCGAGTTGTCCGCGCAGTGCGTAGAACCCGCCCAGTCCGTAGACGAGCGCCAGCGCGAGAGCCGACACGAGAGTGAGCGCGGTGACGAACACCGACTGCAGCATCGCCGTGCGGACGCCGATATTCCGCACCCGTCTGGCCCGGACCGCGAACTCCGCGGACTCCTCGGACGGACGGCCGAACAGCTTGACGAGTGTGGCACCCGGCGCCGAGAACCGCTCCGTCATCTGAGTGCTCATCACCGAATTGTGGTTGGCCGCCTCACGATTGAGCTGCGCCAGCCGCGCACCCATCCTGCGGGCGGGCAGGACGAAGATCGGCAACAGCAGCAGCGCGCACAGCGTGATCTGCCAGGAGATCCCGATCATCACGATGAGCGTGATGCCGAGCGTGACGAGGTTCGACACCACGCCCGACAGCGTGTCGCTGAACGCGCGCTGCGCACCGATCACGTCGTTGTTGAGGCGGCTGACCAGCGCGCCGGTGCGAGTGCGGGTGAAGAAGGCGATCGGCATCCGCTGCACGTGGTCGAACACGGCGGTCCGCAGGTCGAGGATCAGGTTCTCGCCGATGCTCGCGGACAGCCACCGCGTCCACAGGGCGAGTGCGGATTCGAGTACGGCGATGACCGCGATGAGTGCCGCGAGGCGCACGACGACGGACACCGCGTCGCCGCCGACGATGGCGTTGACGACACGGCCCGCCAGCACCGGGGTGGCCACCGCCAGTGCGGCCGTGACGACGCTGAGCAGCAGATACCACCCCAGGCTGCGGCGGTGCGGCAGGGCGAATCGGGCTATCCGCCGCAACGTCGTGCGGGAGAAGGGTCGACGATCCTCTTGGGCGTGCATCGCGTTGTACATCGCGTTCCACGCCGTGACTTCCATGCTCATGCCAGCGGCCTCCTGTCGCTATCCCCCCACGGTAGAGCCGGGGTATGACATGACGGTAGAACCTCAACTTTACTCGAGGTCAAGCTGTGAGCGTGGAAGCGTTACTCCGCGACGTCCACGACCACTCGCGTCGGGTCGGACAGAGTCGAGACCGTAAAGGGGCGGTCCGGTTGTGTCACGCCGATGAACGACTGCGTGACGCCTTCGAACACGAGCGCACCGTTGACCTCGGTCACCGTGCCGCCGGGAACACCGGGCACCGGGTTGGGGCCCGAGTATCCCTCCACATCGCTGTCGAACGGGTACGCCGAGCCGTCGATCTGCACCTGCAGGATGCCGTTGCCCGACACCGGGATCGTCTTGCCGCTGCCGTCCTGCACCGCCTCGTTCACGTAACCGACCCGCCAGCCCGGCGTGCCCTTGCCGCCGAGTTCGTACACCACGCGGTCGAAGCCCTCGTGCTCGCCGACGCGGACATCGGTGACCGTGAGCTTCGCGGACTCGGACGCCGCTGACGATTTCGGCGACGCGTCGGTCGGGATCGGCGCCGACTCGGGTTCGAGGGCGCTGCTGGTGGTGGCCGCCGCGGCGGGTGACGTCGCCGCCATACTGCTGGCGGAGTTCGACTCCGAGCATCCGGTGAGCGTCAGGGCCAGAGCACAGGCGGCGAACGCGGCGAAGGGACCGATCCGGTGGTTGATCATGATCCGATCGTAAGCCGGAGCCGATCAGACGCGGGGGAGCCCCGGGCGTGGCGTCGCGATCGCGTCCAGGTACAGCCAATTGCCGTCCTCGCGGACGAATCGGCTGTTCTCGTGCAGCGATTCGCGGTGGCCGTCCAGTACGTAGTGCGCGCGGAACTCGACGGTGCCGGTGGAGTCGAGCAATCCACCGCCGCTCGTGCCCAGGATGTCGAGGCGGGTCCAGCGCTGCTCCGGATCGAGATCCAGACTCCCGGGCCGCGTGCTCGGATGCCACGTCGCGAGGAGGTAGTCGGCATCCAGGACGGCGAACGCGCTGAACCGTGATCGCATGAGGCGCTCGGCCGTGGGCGCCTTCGCCTCGCCGCGGTGATACCTCCCGCAGCACTCGTCGTACGGTTCACCGAGCAGGCAGGGGCATCGAACGGTCACGGTCCCAGTATGGACGGCGGTCACACGAGCTTGTGGGTGCGGTCCTTCCAGTACGGCGCGCGGAGTTCCCGCTTGAGGATCTTGCCGGTGGGGTTGCGGGGCAGCAGGTCGACGACGTCGACCGTCGTCGGGCACTTGAACTTCGCCAGACGCTGGCGGGTGTAGTGGATCAGCTCGTCCGGT
The DNA here is from genome assembly GCF_042671975.1 of Rhodococcus sp. NPDC127593. Classification (NCBI taxonomy): domain Bacteria; kingdom Bacillati; phylum Actinomycetota; class Actinomycetes; order Mycobacteriales; family Nocardiaceae; genus Rhodococcus; species Rhodococcus sp. NPDC127593. The sequence goes on from NZ_JBHXWI010000033.1 coordinate 57,393, forward strand.
TCGATCCTGGTTCCGGTCACCGGCACGACGACGGCTTTGACCGTCTCACCCCAGTGGTCGTCGGGCACGCCGATCACCGCCACCTCCGCCACCGCCGGATGCTCGACGAGCACCCGTTCGATCTCGGGGGAGTAGACGTTCTCACCGCCGGTGATGATCATGTCCTTCAGCCGGTCCTCGATGAACACGAAGCCGTCGGCGTCCGCGCGTCCCATGTCGCCGCTGCGCAACCACCCGTCGGCGCTGATGGCCTCCGCCGTCGCCTCGGGCTTGCCGAGATAGCCGGGCGTGCGTTGTTCCGAACGCCACCACAGTTCCCCCGTCTTGCCGGGGGCGACGTCCTCGGCGGTGGCCGGATCCACAATGCGCATCTCCACACCGGGAATGGGCTGTCCCGCCGACGCCATTCTCGCCTCCTGCGCCTCGTCGCGATGCACGTCGGGCAGTAGAGCGGTGACGACACCCGCGCATTCGGTCATTCCGTAGACCTGGACGAACTCCGCCTCCGGCCAGGCGGCGAGCGCGCTGCGCAGCAACGGCAGCGGCATCGGCGCCGCGCCGTACGTGATGCGATGCAGCGCACCGAACGCGGCCACGGCCTGCTCACCTGCGGCAAGCACTCCGGCGATCACCGGCGGCACCAGGAACGCGATGTTCGCACCCGCCGCGAGCGCGCCGAACAGGGACGGGGCGTCGGCCTCCCGGGTGAAGTGGCACCGGGCGCCGGCGTGCACGCCCATGATCGCGTAGCAACTCCCACCGACGTGGAACAGCGGCATGGCGACGAGCAGGCAGTCGTCGTGCCGCGCGGGCAGGATCTCGAGCACCGCGACGCTGTGGGCGATCAGGTTGCGGTGGGTCAGCTGAACTCCCTTCGGCCTGCCGGTGGTTCCCGAGCTGTACAGGATCAGGGCGGTGGCATCCGCTCCCACCTCCGGCCTCGACGACAGCACCGACGCCTCGGCGAGCCACGGCTCGAACTCGTCGTGCTCCCCGCCGACGGTGATGATCTGCTCGATGCCGGTCAGCCGGTCGCGGAGTGCCATGACCTGTTGGAGGAACTCGTTGCCCACGAACAGGATCCGCGCCCCGGAATCGTTGATCACATAGTCGAGTTCCTCACCGGCCAGTCGCCAGTTGGGAACTGCGGCGGCTGCGCCGAGGACCGACGCGGCGTAGGTGACCTCGAGGCAGGACAGATGGTTCTTGTCGACGAACGCGACGGTGTCACCGGCCCCGATTCCGCCTTCCGCCAAGGCTCCCGCGATGTGCAGGATCCGGTCGTGCCACCCGGACCACGTGTATTCGGTGCCCTGGAACTGCACGGCGACGTCGTCCGGTCGGACCTGCGCCCAGTGCGCGAGTCGGTCGAAGATGATCTCGTTGTCGGCGTCCGACATGCGCCCACCTCTCGTCTGTGACGTCAGTCACATCAGGCTAGTAGCCGGTGATCCGATCAGTGACGTTTTGCCTCACGCGGCCGAACTGCTTCGGCTCTGTGCGTCCGCGCGTCGCAGCGCAGCGGTGCCGAGGACACCGACCACGATCAGGGTGATGCCCAGCCAGTCGGGGTCGTTGTCGGTGACGAGCATCGCGATCCCCACGCCGACCACGAACGGCGGCAGGAAGTCGAACAGTTTGACGAGGGGCGGTGCCACCTCTTCCGGTTCTCCGGGCTCCCGCGGCGCCTGCGCGCTCGCCACGTCCGGATACCACTCGGTGAAGGACAGCGCGAACAGCAACGCCCCGATCGGGATGATCCAGCCCGTCCAGAAATTGTCCGGCTGGTCGAGGACCAGGTCGCCGTACAGTCCGGCCGCCGCCGATACCGTGAAGGACAGCGCCCACACCAGCGTGATGAGCTGGTTGACCTTGAGGAACAGTGGCGAGGCCCAATACTCCTCGGGTGTGGTCTCTTTCGCGTACGGGAGGGTGAACGGATTGCGCAGCAGCAGCGAGCCGAACGCGAACGTGACCAGCGCCAGGCTCGACATCTCGCCCGACCACTTCTCCAGCCACGTGATCAGGTCGTCGGACGCGAACAGTCCGATCGCGGCGAGGCAGCCGAAATAGAGGATGTCGAACACTTCGAGGGGTTTGAGGGTTCCGCCGCGGCGGTGGCTGAGGAACAGGAACAGGATCGACAACCCGAGAGCGGTGGCGACCGATTCCTCGAACCGCCCAGGGCCGGACAGCAGCGACATCACGATCCACGGTGCCAGGCCGGCGAACGGTGATTGCAGGAACGCGTCGAGGAACCGCGATCCCACCCGGGGTTTGGGGGATTCGATGGCCATGAGGCTCTCCTTCGCACCGGCGATACCGGAATTCTCCCAGGTCGGTAGTTCCGTCGTGGGCGTTTCCGTGCGGGTCTCCGTGTCCGAGATCACGCGCAGTCGGACCGAAGATCAGGGTGGTCCCTGATGGCGGGCCGCCGCGGGTGTCGACAAGATGGAGGAGTGCGCCGCGCGTGCACCGTCCCGGCCCGTCACCACGGGGCCGGACCGCCACAAGAGGAATGACGAAAGGCGATCATGAGCACGCATGCCCCCGCTGTCGCTGCCCGTGCTGTCGAGCTGTCCAAGACGTACGGCACCGGCGACACCCAGGTCCACGCGCTCAGCGCGGTATCCGCGGAGTTCGCCCGTGGTGAGTTCACTGCGATCATGGGACCGTCCGGTTCAGGTAAGTCGACGCTGATGCACTGCCTGGCCGGTCTCGATGAGGCCAGTTCGGGTTCCGTCCTCATCGGCGACACCGAGTTGACGACGCTGACGGACAAGCAGATGACGCAACTGCGACGCGACCGGATCGGCTTCGTATTCCAGGCGTTCAACCTCGTGCCGACGCTGACGGCACTGGAGAACATCACCCTTCCGCTGGACATCGCGGGCCGCAAGCCGGACGCCGCGTGGCTCGAGAACGTGCTCACCAAGCTCGGACTGCAGGACCGTCTCGAGCACCGCCCCGGCGAGTTGTCCGGAGGTCAGCAGCAGCGGGTCGCGTGTGCCCGCGCCCTGGCCGGGCAGCCGGAGATCATCTTCGGCGACGAGCCCACCGGCAACCTCGACTCGAAGTCCTCAGGTGAGGTGCTGTCGATCCTGCGCGCCGCGGTGGACGAGTTCCACCAGACCGTCGTCATCGTCACGCACGATCCCCGCGCGGCGGCCTACGCCGACCGGGTGGTCTTCCTCGCCGACGGCAAGATCGTCGACGAACTGCGTGACCCGACGGCCGATTCGGTCCTCGACACGATGAAGCGACTCGACGAGCCCGCCCACGCCCTCGCGTCCGACGCGGCGGTCTGACCGCATGGCGTCCACATCCAGCGCTCCGATGCGTAAGGTGTCGCTCCGCAACCTGGCGGCACACAAGGTCCGGCTGGCACTGACGGTGCTGTCCGTGGTGCTCGGCACCGCGTTCGTCGCCGGCTCCTTCGTCTTCACCGACACACTCCAGAAGACGTTCGACTCGATCTTCGAGAACACCGCGCAAGGGGTCGACGTCCGGGTGTCGGGCGAGGAGCGCAACTCCAGCGGAGTGCCCCTCGCCGACCTCGACACCATCACCGCGCTGGACGGAGTGCGCGCGGTGGCACCTGCCGTCAGCGGGCAGATCGTCCTCATCGATTCCGACGGCGCCGCCGTCCAGACGGGTGGTGCGCCGAGCATCGGCGAGTCGTACCTGCCGCCGGGCCAGGCGCTCGGGGAACCCGACGAGTACGTCCAGGGAACGCCGCCGGCACAGGTCGGCCAGATGGCCGTCAACGCCAGTGCCGCCGAACGCGCCCAGCTGGCGGTCGGCGACACCACCAAGGTTCTCGTGCCCGCTCGCGGCATGGTCGACGTCACCGTCTCGGGTATCTACGACACCGGCAACGAGACCGGTGGGTTCATCGGCGCGACGTTCGTCGACTCGCAGGCCCGCGAACTGTTCACCGACGGCAAGCACGTCGAGTACATCGACGTCGCCGGCACCGGTCTGTCCCAGACCGAACTGCGCGACGAGATCGCCGCCGCCCTTCCCGACGCAAAGGTCCAGACCGGCGACGAGGTGCGCGAGGAGACCAAGGCGCAGGTGACGGAGGCGCTGAGCTTCATCAACTACTTCCTCCTCGCATTCGGTGCGATCGCCCTGCTCGTCGGCACGTTCATCATCTACAACACGTTCTCGATGATCGTGGCGCAGCGTCTGCGTGAACTGGCGCTGCTCCGCGCGATCGGCGCCAGCCGCAAGCAGGTGGGCCGTTCCGTGGTCTTCGAGGCTCTCGTGGTCGGCGTGATCGGCAGTGCGATCGGGATAGCCGCCGGCGTCGGCCTGGCCTACGGTTTGCGCGCACTGCTGAACGCGTTCGACGTCGGTCTGCCCGAGGGTCCCCTGCAGGTGGGGCCGCGCACGATTCTCATCGCCCTCGTGGTCGGTGTGCTCGTCACGACGATCAGCGCGTACGCACCCGCCCGGCGCGCGTCCAAGGTGCCGCCGGTCGCGGCGATGCGGGAGGAATTCGCGTCCACCGGTGACTCACTGCACGTGCGCACCATCGCCGGCGCCGTCCTCGGTGTCCTCGGCGTCGTAGGACTCGTGATCGGTTCGCGGGGCACGGGTGGTGGCGCGGCCGCCGTCGTCGGTGCTGGCGCGCTCGCTCTGATCCTGGCTGTGCTGTTCGCCGCCCCGGCGTTGTCCCGGCCGATCGTCGGGGCGCTCGGAGCGGTGCTGGCCAAGCCGTTCGGCCCGGTCGGGCACCTGGCCCGCACCAACGCCGTGCGGAATCCGCGCCGTACCGCCGCCACCGCGTTCGCGCTGACGCTCGGTCTGATGCTCGTGTCCGTGATCGGCGTGTTCGGCGCGTCCGCGAAGGCCAGCGTCAACCAGCTCGTCGACTCGGGGGTGTCCGCCGACTACGTGCTCACCGGACCCAACCAGATCGGTGTGCCCAGCGGCGCGGCGAGGGCCGTGCGGAACCTCGACGACGTCCAGAGTGCCGCCGCCCTGCATCCGGTGTCCGTGAAGGTCGACGACGAGCAGCAGCAGGGCGCGTCGCTGGACGGCCCGCTCGAGGGCGTCCTGGACTACAAGCTCGTCGAGGGCGGCGCCGATCTGACGGGTAACCACCTCATCGTGTCCCAGACGACGGCCGCGCAGAAGGGCTGGACGCTGGGGACGACGGTCCCGATGACGAGCGCCGACGGGAAGGTCGTCGACGCCGAGGTGACGGGTGTCTTCGAGGACAACCAGCTGGTCGGCGATTGGCTCGTCTCGGACGACGTGTACCGCCAGGTGATGCCCGCCGCGACCATTCCCGATCTGGCTGTCCTCATCGACGCGAAGCCAGGTGCGGATCTGACGCAGCTGCGTGCCGACCTCGAGTCCGCGACCAAGCAGTTCGTCGTCGTTCAGGTGCAGGACCGGGAACAGTTCAAGGGAACGCAGGGGCAGCAGATCGACACGCTCCTCGCCATCCTCTACGGACTGCTCGCACTCGCCGTCGTGATCGCGATCCTCGGCATCATCAACACGCTCGCGCTGTCGGTGGTCGAGCGCAGGCGGGAGATCGGCATGCTCCGCGCGGTCGGAATGCAGCGGTCCCAGATGCGTCGCACGATCTACCTGGAATCGATGCTGATCGCGGTGTTCGGTGCGGCCGTCGGCGTGCTGCTCGGCATCGCATTCGGCTGGGGCTTCGTGAGCACCCTGAAGGATCAGGGTCTCGACCAGGTGACGGTGCCGTGGGGGCAGGTGGTCGCGATGCTCCTCGGATCCGGCGTGGTCGGTGTGCTCGCAGCGCTGTGGCCGGCGAGCCGCGCCGCCCGCACCCGCCCGCTCGAGGCCATCGCCGATCTCTGACCCGTGAGTACTTGTCAACCGCGGGCGGTTGATAAGTACTCACGGGCGCGGAGCGCATAATGTGGTCGCGTGCAGAGAATTGTGATCGTTGGTGCGGGCCTGGCAGGTCTGCGCACAGCCGAGGAACTCCGGCGGGCCGGATACGTGGGTGACCTGGTTCTTCTCGGCGGTGAACCGCACCTTCCCTACGACCGGCCGCCGCTGTCGAAGGAAGTGATGCGCGGGGAGAAGAGCGACACCACGCTCAAGCCGCGTGAGTTCTTCGACGAGAAGAACATCCAGTTGCGTCTGGGGGTCGAGGCGGTATCGGTGGACACCGGATCCCGCATTCTGAGACTCGCCGACGGCACCGAACTCGACTACGACGAACTGGTGATCGCCACCGGCCTCGTGCCGCGGCGCATCCCGGGTCTGCCGGACCTCGCGGGCGTCCACGTTCTCCGTTCCATCGACGAGAGCCTGGCGTTGCGCGCGGACCTCGGCGAGGGCAAGCGCGCACTGATCGTCGGGGCGGGCTTCATCGGCTGTGAGCTGGCGGCGAGCATGCGGGCCGGTGGTCTCGACGTGGTGCTGGTGGAGCCGCAGGCGACACCGCTCGCGTCCGTCCTCGGCGAGAAGCTCGGCGGACTCGTCGCCCGGCTGCACACCGCCGAGGGGGTCGACCTACGGGCCGGTGTCGGGCTCGCGTCGCTGGTGGGCACCGACCGGGTCACCGGAGCCGTCCTCGGAGACGGAAGCGAGGTGGACGTCGACGTGGTGGCGATCGGAGTCGGCTCGGTGCCGGTCACCGCGTGGCTCGACGGCTCGGGCGTCGAACTGGACAACGGTGTGGTGTGCGACGGCGTCGGACGTACCGCGGTCCCGCACGTGTGGGCGGTCGGCGACGTGGCCGCGTGGCAGCTGCGGGTGGGCGGTCGCAAACGCGTCGAGCATTGGAGCAATGCCGGTGAGCAGGCCAAGATCCTCGCCGGGGCGTTGACGGGGACCGGCGACGAGAACGCCGCCGCTCAGGTGCCGTACTTCTGGAGCGACCAGTACGACATCAAGATCCAGGCACTGGGCACGGTGGCGTCCACCGACGAGGTGCACTTGATCAAGGACGACGGCCGCAAGTTCCTCGCCTATTACGAGCGGGACGGCATCCTGGTTGGTGTCGTCGGCGGTGGAATGGCGGGAGGCGTCATGAAGATGCGCGGCAAGATCGCGGCGGGAACTCCGATCGGCGAAGTTCTCGAGGCCGCGTCGGCGTAGGCGGCCGGGCGGGGGCGCGATAGATTCTCCGGGTGATTATTGCGCTCATCGACTCGGGTCTCGGCATGCTGCCGACGTCGGCGTGGCTGCGCAAGTTGCGACCCGACCTGGATCTGATCCTCGCTCTGGATCCGGACGGGGCTCCGTGGGGTCCCAAGCCGGAACAGTGGGTGATCGACCGCGTTCTCGCGACCGCGCAGCGCTGCCTCGACCGCGGAGCCGAGGTGATCGTGCTGCCGTGCAACACGGCGAGCGTCACCGCGCTGGACCACGTCAGGGAGTTCGTCGGACCGGCAGTTCCGGTCGTCGGCACGGTTCCGGCGATCAAGCCGGCGGCCGCCGCGTGTCCGTCGGTAGCCGTCTGGGCGACCGCGGCGACGACGGCGAGCCGGTATCAGGCCGATCTGATCGAGAAGTTCGGGAACGGCAGTTCCGTGGTGGGGGTCGCGTGCCATGGTCTCGCGGAGGCCATCGACCGCGGCGAGCGGGACGCTGCCACCGCGGCCATCGCCTCCGCCGTGGAGCGCACGCCCGACGACGTCGGCGGAGTGGTGCTGGGCTGCACTCACTACCCGCTGGTGGCCGACGAGATCGCTGCGCAACTCCCCGCCGGGGTGCGGTTGTTCGACAGCGCGGAGGCGGTTGCGGCGCAGACCCTCCGCCGTATCGATGCGTTGAACCGTCCGAGCGCGGGGGAGGGCACCGTCGAGGTCTTCCTCAGCGGCAGGCCCGGACGTCTGCCTGCGAGCGCGGAGGCGTTCCCCGCCGGTCAGCTGCTGTCCGCGGGACATTCTCAGCCGAGCTGAACCATCCCGGCCGCCACCACCCGCGCGACGTTGTCGAGTTCCTCGCCGTGCCGTCGTGGCAGGTCGTCGAGGTCGTGCAGGCGGTCGTTGCCTGCGACGGAGAACATCGCGGCCACCCATGCCGTCGCGCATGCCCGGAGTGTTCCGGGTTGCACGGGATACGGCGAACTGGCCTGGAGCAGTCGCTCGGTGATGTCGCTGAGGTAGTCACGGAACCGCCGCAGATGGGCGCGGACGTCCGGGTGGGTCTCGGCTTCACGCCAGATGATCACGCGCATCACCGACGAGTGGTGATCGCGCAGATTCAGCGCGGTGTCGAGGTTGACGAGGCTGGCGGCGGGGTCGCCCGGGGTGACCAGGGGGCTCACGTCGCCGAAGGGTTCGGTCGGCAGTCTTTCGGAGAGCAGCGCCAGAAGGATGTCGGTCTTGGTGGGGAAGTAGTAGAACACCAGGCCTTTCGGGACGTGCGCGGCAGAGGCGATCGATGCGGTGGACGTGGCATCGAATCCGTTTGCGGCGATGAGGGATTCGGCGGCGTCGAGAATCAGTTCCCGGGCGTCTCCGTCGATCTTCGCGCTGCGCCGCCGCCGGCCTTTCCGCGGTTGGGGGCCACCGGGTTTGCCGAGATGGGGTGCTGGCATGGGCCTTTCCCGACGTGAACGGCGGGGCGCAGGCCGTAAGCCTGCGCCCCGCCCGAATCGATGTTCTCGGTGCTGTTGGTTCACAGATCAGTGATGTGTCGCCAGCCCTCCGTGTCCGTGCATCCGGGAACTCATCATCGGCAACCCCGTGACAGCCACGACGACTGCCAGGACACCGACGACCCATGCGGTCCACGACGCGCCCGTGAGTGCGTCGAAGTTCATCACCCACGGGGAGAGGAACAACAGCACTCCGAAGACCGCCATTGCATACTCGGCGACAGTCATCTCCGGGCGGCTCATGTGGACGAGACCGGAGAGGGCCACCAGCACACCGAGCACGATGAGTGACCACATCGCGGCGTTGTTGGTGTCGAGCCACAGCGGCGAAAGTGCCGCGAAGGCGCCGATCACGATCGCCACCACATCCTGCATACGACTCCACGATCTCATGTCCAACCTCCTCGAGAACGGATTGTGTCCACCTCGAGTACACGCCTGATTGACCGCCCGATCAATACTTGCATCGTTGCATTCGAATAACGCGAACTGCAGGTCAGAGTATGTTTCGTGATCTTCGTCCGTAGTGTCGCGGCGACTGTCGCTCACCTGTGGGACAGTGCCTTCGTGACTTCCACCGCAGCCGACGTGAAACGCGCACTCGCCGAGTTGTCGGACGAGGCCGACGCCGTCAATCTGGCACGGTTCTTCAAGACCGGTCCGGGGGAGTACGGGGAGGGCGACGTGTTCATCGGCGTGCGGGTTCCCGGGACGCGCAGCGTGGTTCGTGCTCACGCCGATCTGGACCTGCCGGAGGTGACGGTGCTGCTCGACAGTCCGGCGCACGAGCATCGACTGGCGGGGCTGCTGGTACTCGTTACGCAGTTCGACCGGGCGACGAAGGCAGGCGACGACGCCTTGCGCGAGAAGATCGTGTCCTTCTACCTCGACCTGCTGATGCGGGGACGCGTGAACAACTGGGATCTGGTGGACTCGTCCGCCGACCGGATCCTGGGCGCGTGGCTGTACGACCGGCCGCGGGACCCGGTCTTCGAGCTGGCCGCGGACGACGACCTCTGGCGGCGGCGCGTCGCGCTGCTCAGTACGTTCGGTTTCATCCGCCGGGGTGACGCCTCCACCACGCTCGACGTCGCGGAGTCCGTCCTCGGTGATCGCCGAGACCTCACACAGAAGGCGACGGGCTGGATGCTGCGTGAGGTCGGCAAGCGGGTCGACCGCGACCTGCTCACCGGTTTCCTCGACCGGCACGCCGCGGCGATGGGCCGCACCGCCTTGACGTACGCGTGCGAGCATCTGACAGCCGAGGAGCGCGCCGGCTACCGCGCGATGCGGTGACCGGATACCCGCTACATTCGGTGGCATGACTGCTCCCGCGCCCACTCGCCGCCGCCGACGTGCCGGGCTGATCCTCGGCGCCGTCGTCGCGGTGATGGTCGTCGTGGCGGGAGGGGTGTTGTGGCTGGCGCCGGACCGCTACCTGCCCTGGGACACGGCCGAATTCCCGGCCGTCGACACGTCCGCGTTGTCGCCGCAACAGGCACGGATCGTCGGGCTGCTCGAGGCCGAGCACTACAGGCAGCGGCCGGGCACGTTCTACTCCGAAGGGGTCGAGGAGCCCTGGTGCGCGGACTTCGTCAGCTGGATCATGCGGGAAGCCGGCCGGCCGCTGTCGAATCCGAATTCCGGGCACTGGCGGATCCCCGGGGTCTACACGTTGCAGGAGTACTACGAGTCGCAATCGCGGTTCGAGGAGGTCGGTGGCGGGTACCGCCCGACCGTCGGGGACGTGGTGCTCTACGACAACAGCAGCTGGGTCGGCCAGCACACCAACGTCGTCGTCGCTGTCGACGGGGACACCGCTACGACGGTCGGCGGCAACGAGTTCGGCCGTATCCGCGTGCACACCGTGGACTGGACGAGCGACTCCGCCGTTGTCGGTTTCGGCCGACTGGGGTGAGCGGCGTCAGAATTCGATCTTGAGGTGATCTGTGACCGGACGGGCCTGGCAGCCCAGGATGTAGCCGCTCTCGATGTCCTCGGGGTCGAGGATTTCGCTGTTCTCCATCTCGACCTTGCCTTCGAGCACGGTGCACGCACAGGACCCGCACTCGCCCTCCTGGCAGGAGTAGGGCACGTCGATTCCCTTGGCCAGCATGATGTCGACGAGGGTCTGCTTGCGGGGCCAGCTCAGATTGTGGATCTCGCCGTCGAGTTCCACCTCCACGATGGCGGCGTCGGCGGCCTCGTCTTCGGTGACCTCCACGACGTCGGCGTCACGGAACGGGTCGCCGGCCAGCGAGTTGAACACTTCGGCGTGCACCTGGCTGCGCGGCATCCCGGCGTCGGCGAGGGCCTTGTGGATCGTGTCCATGAACGGCGCCGGTCCGCACATGAATGCTTCGTGCCCCAGGTAGGGTGCGACGGCAGAGGCGAGCTGATCGACGCCGGGCAGTCCCTGGACAGTCTCGAGCCAGTGGATGGACACGAACCGTGACGGGTACCGGCTCGCGAGGGTGCGGAGTTCCTCCGCGAAGATGACCGACTTCTCGTCGCGGTTGGCGTAGAAGAGCACGACCTTGCCGGATCCCTCGGTGAGGGCGGACTTGAGGATCGAGATCACCGGGGTGATGCCGCTACCCGCCGCGAACAGCAGGAAGTCGTGGTCCAGCGACTTGGGTGTGAACACTCCCGACGGGGGGAGGACCTCGAGGGTGTCGCCGACGGCGACGTTGTCGCAGAGCCAGTTGGACCCGTAGCCCTCGGCCGTCCGCTTGACGGTCACCTTGGGGGCGTCGTCGGTGAACGGTGAGCTGGCCAGCGAGTAGCACCGGGCGACCGATCCCGTGCGGTCGCTGGGGATGCGCAGGGTGAGGAACTGACCCGGCTTGTAGGCGAACTTGTCGGCGAGGTCTGCCGGGACGTCGAAGACCAGTGACAGGGAGTCGGGGGTTTCCTCGACCACGCCCGAGACGGTGAGCACCACCGATCGTGAGCTGTGCGGCACCTCGACAGTCGTCATCGTGTGTGCAGTCCTTCCGTACTTCGCAGCGCCGGAACGCTCGCTTGCCTGCTCCAAATATAGAACAGGTTCTAGTTTTTGCCTAGCGGGTGGACTCCGCGTGAAGTGGACAGCGTATCGAGTGCCGCCCCCTCCGGCTCGGCCCGGCCGCACCTGTCCGTTCGGGCAGTTTGTGCGCCGCGGTCGGACGGTTCGGGCCCGCAGGCCTGTAACCGGGGCCCGAACTAGGTCACAGTGGGTTCCAGGTGAGACGCCGATCACATCAATTGGGTCCCCTTCCACAACGCTTCAGATCCGACATCGACTAATCGAGGAGACGGCCATGGCCATCGAGCTCAACCAGATCTGGGACTTCCCCATCAAGGAATTCCACCCGTTCCCGCGGGCACTGATGGGAGTGGGCGCCCACGACATCATCGGCGTCGAGGCGAAGAACCTCGGATTCAAGAGGACCCTGCTCATGACCACGGGCCTGCGTGGCTCGGGCATCATCGAGGAACTGGTCGGCAAGATCGAGTACCAGGGCGTCGAGGTCGTGCTCTACGACAAGGTCGAGTCCAACCCCAAGGACTACAACGTCATGGAGGCGGCCGCGCTCTACCAGAAGGAGAAGTGCGACTCGATCATCTCCGTCGGCGGCGGCTCGAGTCACGACGCCGCCAAGGGCGCCCGTGTGGTGGTCGCGCACGACGGCCGCAACATCAACGAGTTCGAGGGATTCGCGAAGTCCACCAACAAGGAGAACCCGCCCCACATCGCCGTATCCACCACCGCCGGTACGGGTTCGGAGACGTCGTGGGCGTACGTCATCACCGACACGTCGGACATGAACAACCCGCACAAGTGGGTGGGATTCGACGAGGCGACCATCGTGACCCTCGCGATCGACGACCCGCTGCTGTACTACACCTGCCCCCAGCACTTCACGGCGTACTGCGGATTCGACGTCCTCGCGCACGGCAGTGAGCCGTACGTGTCGCGTCTCGACTTCGCGCCGTCGCTCGGCAATGCGCTGTACTCGGTGGAATTGGTCGCGAAGAACCTGCGGGAGGCCGTGTTCGAGCCGCGCAACCTGAAGGCCCGCGAGGGAATGATGAACGCGCAGTACATCGCCGGCCAGGCATTCAACTCCGGCGGCCTCGGCATCGTGCACTCCATCTCGCACGCGGTCAGCGCGTTCTTCGACAGCCACCACGGCCTGAACAACGCCATCGCCCTGCCCCGCGTCTGGGAGTACAACCTGCCGTCGCGGTACGAGCGCTACGCCCAGCTGGCCGGAGCGCTGGGAGTCGACACCCGCAACCTCACCACCGTGCAGGCCGCGGACGCGGCGGTCGAGGCGGCCATCCGCCTTGCGAAGGACGTCGGCATTCCGGACAACTTCGGTCAGGTGCGCACCGACTCGTACGACAAGAACCAGATGAACACCAAGAAGTACGAGGGTCGCGGTGACACCATCCGGGGCGACGAGAAGACTGTGCGGGCCATCTCCGAGCACATCCAGGGCGACTGGTGCACGCCGGGCAACCCGCGCGAGGTGACGGTCGAGTCGATGCTCCCCGTCGTCGACCACGCGATCAACAGCGCGTACTGACCGACCACAGAAACTCGCGTCCGGGGCGGGAGCCTCACCCCAGCCCGGCCCCGCCCCGGATGCGTTTCCATAACCACACCGCTGACGAAGGACGGACGCCCCGATCATGACTGCACCGCAAACAGCCCCGGAACCGGTGGACATCCGCTTCGCCGACGGCGCGGAACTGAAGGCGGCGTTGCGCGAGGTCGACTACATCGTCGACGACGAGTTCGCGGTGGTCGTCCACCTGGCGACGGCGCTAGAACGTCCGCTGCTCCTGGAGGGGCCGGCCGGCGTCGGCAAGACCGAGCTGGCGAAGTCGCTGGCCGAGGCGTCGGGGCGGAAGCTCGTCCGTCTGCAGTGCTACGAAGGTCTCGACGACAACCGGGCCCTGTACGAGTGGGACTACGCGAAACAGCTTCTGCACGTACAGATGTTGCGAGACCGCATCAGTGAGAAGATGGCCGCGTTCGACGACGTCGCCGAGGCGTCGCAGTTCCTGGCCGCGCAGGATTTCGGTTTGTATTCGGAGAAGTTCCTGTCGGTCCGTCCGCTGCTCGAGGCGATCCTGTCACCGGAACCAGTGGTACTGCTCGTCGACGAGGTGGACCGCACCGAGGAATCGATGGAGGCGTTGCTCCTCGAAGTTCTCGCAGAGGGGCAGGTCACCATCCCCGAAGTGGGGACGTTCGCCGCGCGGTCGGCGCCGTGGGTGATCCTGACGTCCAACGACACTCGCGAACTCTCGCCCGCACTCAAGCGGCGTTGCCTGCACTACCACCTCGGCTACCCGACACCGCAGCGTGAGCGGGACATCGTGACGGCCAAGGCCCCCGAGGTCGAGGAGGCCGTCGCGGCGGACGTCGTGGATCTGGCTCGCACGTTGCGGCAGTTGCCGCTCCGCAAGAGTCCGTCCATCGCGGAGGTCATCGACGCGGCCCGTGCGGCGGTGGTCCTGAAGTCGACGGGGGTGGCCGTGAGTTCGCAGGCCGCGGTCCGCGACATCCTGCTCACCGCCCTGCTCAAGTACACCAGCGACGTCGAACTGGTCCGCACCCGGCTGTCCGGTGACCAGCCTTTCCCGGCGGACGATCAGGAGACCGCTCCGGCCGGGCCCGTGGAGCGGGTGACGGTCGCATCGCGGCCGGCCAACACCACCACCGCAGTCTTCCGCGGGCACGGTGGCCGCGACCGTGGCGGCATCGGCGCGGGTCGGCAGGGCAGGCGCTGACGATGCTCCGCGCGCAGCCCGACCCCTCCCCGTCTCTTCCCGCGCAACTCCTCGACGTTCTCTCGGCGTCCTTCGGAAAAGTGTTGCGCCGCTACGGCGTCGCCGCGTCTCCTGCCGAGGTCATCGAGGTTCGCCGGGTGTTCGGCTTGGTCGGCGGCCGGGACCTGCCCACGCTGAGGGCGTCGCTGCGTGCGGTGTGCGCGAAATATACGTACGAGCAGGCGGGTTTCGACCGCGCCTTCGACGTATTCTTCGAATCGGCCGCCGACGCGTCACCCGACGACGTGCGTGCGCCGTCCCGGACCGAGTTCGCGGAGGGTCTGCCCTCCGCGCTGGAGGTGGCGGACAACGCGGAGACCGCCCGGTACGCGGAATACAACGAGCGCGCCGCCGAGGTGGGCGACCACTTCGACACCCCCGAGGCGCAGAAGGGGTTCAACCCCCACAAGGACGACGACGATGTCAGCATGACGTCGAGCGACGCGGATCTGTCCGTCGATTCGGAAGCGGAGTCCGGACGACGCGGTGTCACCTACACGGTGGAGGTCGAGCGGGCGGCGAGTACCGCCGTCGGTGACCTGGCGTCGTCGACGAGCGGTGCCGTCGTCGGATCGTTGTCCTGGGACGATCCGGAGTCGATTCTCGCGTGGCTCGACGCCTACGACCCGAGCAAGGTCTACGCCGATTCCGATGGGGCCGAACCTCTCACCGCGGCCCAGTTGAACCGGCTGGCGGAGGCGGTGGAGGCCTTCGTCGGCGCGCTGGCGGACGCCCGGGACCTCACCGCCGGACCCGCAGACGGACCGGAGACCACGAGCGGGACCGTGGCGGCCACGACCCGCGCGGAAGTGAATCAGGCGTGCTACGAGGTGCTTCGGCGGATGCGCGGGCCGTCGCGTCCCCGCCCGCGCGAACTGGCGCGGGGCCGGCTCGACATGCGCCGGACCGTGCGCGCGAGCCTGCGGACCGAGGGCATACCCTTCCACCTCATGGTGAAGGCGCCCCGCCCGGACCGGGTGCGGGTGCTGATCCTCGCGGACGTGTCGCTGTCGGTACGACCCGTCACCGCCTTCACCCTCCGGCTGGCCCAGGCGATGCATCGCCGGGCGAGCCGCTGCCAGGTCCTGGCGTTCGTGGACCGCCCCGTCGACGTCACGGACACCCTCCTCGCCGGGGCCGACGACGACGCGCTCGCGTCCGTGCTCGCCGACCCGCGCATCGATCTGGAGGCGAGCAGCGACTACGGCCGGGTGTTCTCCGACGTGCTGACCGAGTTCGGCACCGACGTGAACTCCCGCACCTCGGTGGTCGTCGTCGGCGACGGGCGGTGCAACGGCCTGCCGCCGGGTGTCGACGAGTTCGCCGAACTGCGTCGCAAGGTGCACCGGCTGGCGTGGATCACCCCGGAACCCGAGCGGTACTGGAATCAGGCGTCGTGCGCGATGCCGGAGTACGCGGAAATCTGCGACCGTGTCGTCGTCGCGCGGGATGCTGCCCAGCTGATGGCCCGCGCCGCCGAACTGGGGCACGCGTTGCGGTGAGATCCCTGCTACCTACCCGATCGGGTAGGTACCGTACCTGTCCTTCGGTGGGTGTGGGAGCTCGTCCCGGACCGTAAGGTCTGGGTCAGAGTCTGTAATCTGGATCACATGCACACAGGTGTCGGGAGGAGTGTCGACTTGTCCGTGTCCTATCCGTCCACCCGCACGACCGCCCCGGGCAGACTGGTGAAATTCCACGCACCCGAGATCGTGTTCGGTATCGGGTCGATGGTCGAGGCCGCGCACGCGGTACTCCGACTCGGCGGTTCGAGGCCGATGCTCGTCACCGATCCGGGTCTGATCGACGCGGGCTGGGCGGCCGAACTCCAGGATCAGCTGCGCGAACAGGGCCTCACCCCCGTCGTGTGGAGTGCGCTGACGCCCAACCCCAAGGACCACGAGATCGCGGCCGGGCACGACGCGTATCGCGAGGGGGAGTGCGACGTCCTCGTCGCCCTGGGCGGCGGCTCCGTCATCGACGCGACGAAGGGCATCGCGGTGCTCGCCGCGAACGGGGGCAATATCCTCGACTACGAGGGAGTCGACCAGGCGACCAGTCCGATTCCGCCGCTGGTGATGGTGCCGTCCACGTCGGGCACGGGCGCCGACGTGTCGCAGTTCTGCATCGTCACGGACACGAGGCGGGGCACCAAGATCACCATCATCGGCCGCGCGCTCGTGCCGGACGTGACCGTCATCGACCCCCGGCTGCTCACCACCATGCCGGAGTGGCTCAACGCCGCGACCGGCCTGGATGCCCTCACTCACGGCATCGAGGCGTTCGTGTCGCTGGCACACAACCCGCTCACCGACCACCACGCGCTCCGCGCCGTCGGGCTGGTCACCGACACCCTGGTCCGCACCATCGAGGAGCCGATGGAGATGGAGTCGCGCGCCGTCATGGCGCAGGCGAGTCTCGAAGCCGGCCTCGCGTTCACCAACGCGATCCTCGGTGCCGCGCACGCGATGAGCCATCAGGTCGGGGGACTGCTCGACCTGCCGCACGGAGTCATCAACGGCATCCTTCTCCCGCACGTCATCCGATTCAACGCCACCGACGACGCCACTCCGTTCGTCGCCATCGCCGCTGCTCTCGGTCTCGAGGAGCGCCGCGGAACACCCGAGGAGGCTGCTCTGGCGGTCGCGGACCGGGTGGATCGCCTCGCCCGCGAGGTAGGAGTGCCGAAAGGTCTGGGACAGTTGGGAGTTCGCGAAGAGGATCTGTCACGCCTGGCCGAGTTCGCGCTCCGCGACGCGTGCATGTCCACCAACCCGCGCACGGCCACCCACGAGCAGATGGTGGCGTTGTTCCGGACTGCGCTGTGAGCGCATGAACGCCCCGGACCTGTCGACGCTCACCGGACTGCGGTCCGGCAAGCCGACGTTCTACCCCCAATATCGCGGCGCCGCAGAACGTCTCGAACGTGTCGTCCACGCACTGGAACTCATCTCGCGGGCCCTCGTCCGCACGGTGGACGGCCCCGAGACCCTCATCTGCGCGGTCGCCGAGGCGGCCCGGGCCCACCTGGACGCGCAATGGGTCGCGTTCGCCCTCGCCGACGGCATGCTGCCCGACGCCGGCCCGCGCCGGCTCGTCCTAGGGCCGGACGCGACGCCGTTCCTCGTCGACAACGTCGAGGGCCCACCGCTGCCCGATGAGGTCGTGACGTGTCTGGCCGACATCCGGTCCGCGCGTACCGGGGACGCTCCCGTCATCGACGCGCACCATGCCTTCGTACCAATCATCCTCGAGGGTGGCGTCGTGGGAGCCTTCGCGGCCTGGACGGCCGAGCACCGCACGCTCGACACCACCGACGGCGCAGTTCTCAGCATCCTGGCGAGCCAGACCGCCGTAGCACTGCAGAATTCGGCGCTCTACCAGCGGGGTCAGCTGCTGCTCGAGCGGGCTGAGCACGCGTACTCGGAGGCGCGTCGCAATGCTTCCGATCTCGCGGTGCGCAACGCCGAACTCGAATCCACCCAGCGTCAACTCGGAGCGGCCCACCGGCACCAGGTGCTCGACGAGGAACGGCACCGGATCGCCCGGGAACTCCACGACAGCGTCACCCAGGCGGTGCTGTCGGCGGGCATGCAGATCGAGGTGTGCCGGAGCGGTGTGCCGGACGACGAACGCAGCGAGAGGCTCGATCTTGCAAAGGAATTGACGCGCCGCGCCGTGGAGCAGTTGCGCTCGGCCATCTACGCGCTCAATCACTCCGGTGGTTCCGACCGGACGTCCCTGCCCGAGATGCTCGAGCAGCTCGGGGTGGTGCACATGCCCGACGAACTCGCGGTGACCGTCCGGGTCGGCGGCACCCCGGCCGAGCTGTCCAGCGACCGGGAACATGCGCTGCTGAGGATCGCCGGTGAGGCGCTGTTCAACGCGGCGGTCCACGCCAACGCGACGCGCGCCGTCCTGCGGCTCACGTATTCGGCCGATTCGGTGCTGCTCTCCGTCGCCGACGACGGAGACGGAGATCCCAAGCGGATGCGCCTGATGCTGCGGATGGCGGCGAACAACGACCTCGACGGGCACCACCGCGGGTTGGCGAACATGCAGGCCCGGGCAGCCGAGTTGGGCGGCTCCCTCGAAGTGGCGCGGGCCAGGATCGGCGGAGTCCGGGTGGCTGCCCGGATCCCGTTACATTCCGACAGTGAGGTGGACCGATGACCATACGAACCTCGGTGCATGACCAGACCGGGTCCGCTCGCCCCATCTCGGTGGTGAAGCTCGTGCTCGTCGACGACCACGCGATTCTCCGTCAGGGTCTGCGTTCCGTCCTCGAGCGGGAGCCGGATCTCGAGGTGGTCGGGGAGGCGTCGTCCATGCAGGAGGCGCTGGCGGTCGTCGGTGACGTCGCGCCGGATGTCGTGCTGATGGACTTGAAGTTGTCGGCGGCCTCCGACTACGAGGGGCTGGCACTGTGCGCGCAACTGTCCGCCGCGGACGGCAAGATGGGTCTGCTCGTGCTCACCACGTTTCTCGACGAGCAACTCGTCGTCCGCGCGATCCATGCCGGCGCCCGCGGATACGTGGTCAAGGACGTCGACACCACCGAACTGGTGCGCGCCATCCGCGCCGTGTCCCGCGGCGAGAGCGCGTTCGATTCACGCAGCGCGTCGGCCGTGATTCGCTCGCTCAACGGGCAGACGACGCCGCGTGACGGGCTCACAGAGCGTGAACTCGAGGTCCTGCAACTCCTGGCCAAGGGGCTTTCGAATGCGAAAATCGGTGAGCGGCTGTTCATCTCGGCTACGACGGTGAAATTTCACGTCAGCAACATCATGCGCAAACTCGACGTCGGCCGCCGTGCGGAGGCCGTGTACGAGGCGGGCAAACTCGGTCTGATCTGATCCGGCCCCGTCGCGGCGGGGGCCGCGGAACCCGTCGTGACCATCCGCGAACCGGCGTAGCGTCCCCAGCATGGCTGCGATCTCGGTGGAGAATCTCGTCAAGACGTTCGGGCCGACCCGCGCACTCGACGGCCTCGACCTCGAGGTGGGGACGGGGGAGGTGCACGGATTCCTCGGCCCCAACGGGTCCGGCAAGTCGACAACCATCCGGGTACTGCTCGGCCTGCTGCGCGCGGACTCGGGCAGTGCCCGCCTCCTGGGCGGCGACCCGTGGCGCGACTCGGTGTCGTTGCACCGGCGGCTCGCCTACGTTCCCGGTGACGTGAACCTGTGGCCGAATCTCACCGGCGGCGAGGCGATCGATCTCCTCGCCGGGTTGCGCGGCGGGCTGGACGAGCCGCGGCGCGCGGAACTCCTCGAGCGGTTCGAACTCGATCCGACGAAGAAGGCGCGCACGTACTCGAAGGGCAACCGGCAGAAGGTCGCGCTGGTGGCTGCGTTCGCGTCGGACGTCGAACTGTACGTGCTCGACGAACCCACGTCGGGGCTGGATCCGTTGATGGAGTCGGTGTTCCAGGACTGCGTCGAGGAGATGTCCGACTCGGGGAAGACGGTCCTGCTGTCGAGTCACATCCTCGCGGAGGTCGAGGCGCTGTGCGATCGGGTGAGCATCATCCGCGAGGGCCGGACCGTGGAGACCGGCACCCTCACGGAACTGCGTCACCTCACGCGCACGTCGATCACCGCCGATACACAGCGGCCGGTGACCGGACTCGAGGCCGTCGAGGGGGTGTACGACGTGCGGGTCGACGGCCAGCACACCCGGTGCGAGGTGGACACCAGCGCGATCGACGGGGTGCTGCGCCATCTCCTGACGTTCGGGATCACGTCGCTGACGTCGACGCCACCGACGCTGGAAGAGTTGTTCCTCCGGCACTACGGGGACGAACTGGCCCGAGAGGGCGAGAACCATCGGCGGGCCGAGTCGGGGACGCGGACGTCATGAGCACGGTGACGGCACCGTCGACGGCGGGCCGCGGCCAGTACGCGGGAACCGCCCGGCTCGTGCGGCTCGCGCTGCGCCGCGACCGCATCCAATTACCGGTGTGGTTGCTCGCTCTCGCAGCGCTGCAGGCGTTCTCGGCGTCGAGCGTGCTCGGCCTCTACCCCACGGAGCCCGACCTGCGCAGTTTCGCGATGGCCACTGCGGCGTCGCCGGTCGCGCTGGCAACCAACGGTCTCGTATCGGGGTACAGTGCCGGCGCCGTGCTCGCCTGCCAGATCGTCATGCCTCTGTCGCTGGCCGCCGGCCTGATGACCACCCTGCTGGTCGTGCGGCACACCCGCCAGAACGAGGAGACCGGCCGCGCCGAACTCGTCGAGGCCGCCGTCGTGGGCCGGAAGGCACTGCTCACCGCGGCCCTGGTGGTCGCGGTCGGTGCCAACCTGACCCTCGGACTGCTCAACGTCGTCGTGCTGGTGGCGGCGGGTCTGCCACTGGACGGGTCGGTGGCGCTCGGAGCGGCCGTCGCCGGTGTCGGTATCGCGTTCGCGGCGATCGCCGCGGTGACGGCGCAGGTGACGGACAGTGCCCGCACCGCCAACGGACTGGCCGGGGCCGCCCTGGGCGTGGCATTCCTGTTGCGTGCGGTGGGGGACATGACGGGGACGGTGACGGACAACGGCACTCGGGTGGTGAGTGGCTGGCCGACGTGGGTGTCGCCGATCGGCTGGGCCGAGCAGGTCCGTCCGTACGACGACAACGCGTGGTGGGTCCTGGCTTTGCCCGCCGTGTTCGCACTCGCGGTCGGCTCGGTCGGCTTCGCCCTCACGGAGCACCGGGACGTCGGCTCGGGGCTCGTGCCGACCCGCCCGGGCCCCGCCCGCGCGTCCCGTTCGCTGCCGACGGCGGTCGGATCGGCGTGGCGGATGCAACGGACGATCCTGTTCTGGTGGGCATTCGGAATCGCCGTCCTCGCCGTGGTGTACGGCGCGATCGCAGACCAGATCGACGACTTCCTCGGCGAGGGCGAGCAGGTGGCCGACATGATGGAACAGCTTGGTGGCGGCACGACGAACATGGTCGACGCCTACTTCGCCGCCATCTTCGGCATGATGGCGATCGCGGTCGCGGGCTACGCCGTGCAGGCACTGCTCCGGATGCGCGGAGAGGAGTCCGCGGGACGACTCGAACCCGTTCTCGCGACAGCGGTCTCGCGTCCGCGGTGGATGCTGGCGCACGTCGGCCTGGTCGCCGTCGGCATCGTCGTCCTGCAGACGCTGACCGGAGCGGCGACCGGTCTCGCGTACGGTCTGGTGACTGAGGACGTGCCGGGAAAGGTCGTGAACCTCACGGGGGCCGCCCTCGTCTTCGTACCGGCGATCGCGGTGGTCGCGGCATTGGTGGTGTTGGCGTTCGGCGGTGTCCCGGCCTGGTCGGCCGGGCTCTCCTGGGGTGTGCTCGCGGTCTGCCTGATCTTCGGATTCCTCGGATCACTGCTCGGGTTGCCTCAGGCGGTCCGCGATCTGTCGCCGTTCACGCACGTTCCGCCCGTTCCCGCCGTGGAGGTGACGGCCACTCCGCTGGTCTGGCTCGCGGTGATCGCCGTCGTCGTGGGTGCTGTCGGAGTGGTGCTGTTCCGTCGGCGAGACCTCACGAATTCTTAGCGGCACAGGGGGGCTGGGTCGACGGTCGGCG
The DNA here is from genome assembly GCF_042671975.1 of Rhodococcus sp. NPDC127593. Lineage (NCBI taxonomy): Bacteria > Bacillati > Actinomycetota > Actinomycetes > Mycobacteriales > Nocardiaceae > Rhodococcus > Rhodococcus sp. NPDC127593. Next base: position 79,375 of record NZ_JBHXWI010000033.1, read on the forward strand.
ACGAAGGTCGGTGTCCAGCATGCGGATCAACTCACCGACCCGTCCACCGCCCGCCGGTGCCTCAGGAAAGCGCTCGAGCACGTCGACGACGACGGGTGTCGCACGATGCACCGCCTGCTCGACGTGTCCGGTACCGACGATCCGATCGTCACCGGCGACGAGCTCGGCCGCTCGGGCCGCGTGAGCGCCTGCTCCGAGAATATGTTTGACCTGGGTGGCCTTGGCCAACGGATGCAAATAGGCGGCGCCTGCCGCAGACATCGCTGCCCACGCGGCCTCGCGCGCAGCCGCGGTGTCCGTGCCCTTGGCTGCCTCGAGCGCCGCCCACGCGATATCGCGCAGAGATTTCCCACGCTCAGCACCCCGCGCGAACTCGCACGCAGCCGTGATCGCATCTCGGGGCCGCGAGTCGTGCGGCTGATCGGCCTCGAATAACTCGAGCACCACCTCCGCACACCCCGCAGCAAACGCGGTGACCTCACGAAGATCCTGCTTGCTCAGAACGATCTCGCTCGCTTCCCCTGCCATGGTTCCATTTTCGACCATCGGTGCCGGTGCCGGTGCCGGGGCCGCGCGTTTACCGGATTAATCAGAGGAAGCCTGGCCCTTTAGGGCCGGGAGGAAGCTGATTCTGTACTGCGCGATCGCGCGTAGCGGGGTCGCTTTCTTTTGTGGGTTCGGGTCGTTTTTGGTTGGTGATGTACTCGGCGATGATGGCGAGTGGGGCTCCGCCTGCGGAGGCGGCGAAGTAGGACGGTGACCAGAAGTGATTGCCCCACAGGTATTTCTGGATGTGGTCGGGGAACTCTTGGCGCAGGTAACGAGCGGAGACGCCCTTGAGGCTATTGACCAGGGTGGAGATTTGCACGGTAGGTGGGTAGTGGATCAATAGGTGGACGTGGTCGGGCGTTCCCCCCGAGATGTGGACACCAATTCCTATGCAGCGGTGGCCAGCGTAGCCGATCGCTGCTCGAACTTGATCGGACAGATCTGACCGAGGGTGGAATGCCTCCTTCTGGTGTTGTAGCGCGTGATCCAACGGAAGACTTCGGCGCGAGCCTCACCTGCCCCGTTCCAGCGCTTCCGCCCCTGCAGCGTCTCCCGTTTCAACGTCGCGTTCAGCGACTCGGCAGCCGCATTGTCCGCCGACGTTCCGACCGCGCCCCGCGATCTGGTCACTCCGAGCTCGCGGCAGAGGTCAGCGAACTTGGCCGATGCGTACTGGGATCCGTTGTCGCTGTGGAAAATTGACCCATCGATCCCTGCGGCGCCGCGACAGGCAGCGGCCGCCTGTAACGCGTCGGTGACCAACTCGGTACGCATGTGGTCGGCGATCGACCACCCCGCCAACCGTCGGGAACTCAGGTCCAGCACCGTCGCCAGATACAGAAATTCGCCGTCACCGACTGGGAGGTAGGTGATGTCGCCGACGTATCGGGTGTTCGGTGCGCTCGCGGTGAAGTCCCGCCGGATCAGGTCCGGCACCGCGGCCGCGTCTGGATCGGGGACGGTGGTGCGCACCGGTTTGCGCAGGTGCACGCCGACGATCCCGTGCTCGCGCATCACCCGCTCGACCCGCTTGTGGTTCACCTCGATCCCGGCCTCGCGTAGTTCGGCCGTGATGCGCGGGGCACCGTAGGTGCCATCGAAGTCTGCATGGATAGCGCGGATCCGCGCAGCCAGCTCCTCGTCGGCGCGGGCACGGGCCGCCCGGGCCGGCGCAGAGGTCCGCCACCTGTAGAAGCCCGAGCGGGAGACTTCGAGAATCTGGCACAGCCACTTCACCGGAGCGGTGTCGCAGTGGTCGTCAACGAACTGGAAGCGGCTCACCAATTCGTCTCGCCCGCGAAATACTTCGCCGCCTTACGCAGGATCTCCCGCTCGGTTTCGAGTTTCCGGATCTGGGCCTTGAGCTGCTTGTTTTCTTCCTCCAACACGGACTCGGACGATACCTCGCCCGCCCGGGACGCCGACCGCGCCGCCCCGCCGGCCCGGAGCTCGGCCGTGGAAGTGCCGGTGCGTTTGCGTTCGGCCCGCACCCAGTTGCGCAGGGTCTCGCGGCTGACGCCCAGGTCGTTGCCGATGCCGTCGAAGGTGTGGCTCGGATCGGACAGGTACAACGCGACGGCATCGGCCTTGAACTCCGCCGAGTACGCCTTCATCGCCATCAGTGACATCTCTTCCTCTGGGACCTTCACGACCCAGTGTTCACGATGTCCTCACTCAGGGGGGAACCCCCGTCGGTTTCTCCGTTGAACTCGGTCAACGTTGCGCCGAACTTGTCACACACCTCTGCCATGATCTGTCCGCATCGGGTCAGCATCGGGTCGGTGAACGCACCGCGACGATACTTCGTGACGAAGACCAAGTGTGCATGTAGGTTGTAGACAACGCTACGACCGCGGCGTATGTCCGGGTCGGGCGTCCATCTCGGTGACATAGACCAAAGAGTATCCGCAGGGAAAGGCGCAGGGTGTGAAGCGGATCGTTGTCGTGAAGCTGGCTCCCACCCCAGAGCAGTATGTGGCGCTGAAATCGACACTGGAGTTGTGCAATGCGGGGGCGAACATGGTTGCGCAGCTCGCGCACACCGCCGCTGATCGACGCCCGTTCGCGCTGCAAAAGCAGGTCTATGCCCAGCTCAAAGCGTGCGGGTTGTCGGCGCAACCGGCGATCCGGGTCATCAAGAAAGTCGCGGATGCGTACGCGACCCGGAAAGTGAACTTGCTTAACGGGAATTACGGCACGCCGGGATCGAAACGGTATGCGAAGGTTGCAGGTAAGGCGATCGTGTTCCGTCAGGACGCGGGCCAACCGTTCGACGATCGGTGCTTGTCGTGGCAGATCGATCGATCGACGGTGTCGATCTGGACGACCGCGGGCCGGATGCGCAACGTCGGATTCGTGTGCGCGCCGTGGCAGCGGAAAATGCTCGCCGACCGCAAAGGCGAGTCAGATCTGATTTTCCGCGACGGATCTTTCTACCTGCATGCAACCGTCGACACCGACGCACCGGATCAGCTGGTCCCCGCCGACGACCCCACCGGGTGGCTGGGCGTGGACTTGGGGATCGTGAACCTGGCTGTGACCACCGCAGACGACCCGGCCGAACTCGACGTCCGGTGGTCCGGTGGTGCGGTCACCGCCCGCCGGAAAAAGAACGGAACCATGCGGTCCGCGCTGCAAAAGGTGGGGACCAAGTCCGCGAAACGGAAACTGAAGAAGCGGCGTAGGAAGGAGACTCGGTACGCCACCGACATTAATCACCAACTCTCGAAAACGATTGTTGCCCAAGCACAACGCACCGGTCAAGGAATCGCGGTAGAAGACCTGTCGGGAATCCGGGACCGGGTACGGCTCGCACGCGGACAACGGCAACGACTGCACTCCTGGGCATACGCGCAACTGCGCGACCAGATCACCTATAAGGCGCACGCGGCAGGGGTGCCGGTGCAGGTGATCAACCCTCGCAATACCAGTAAAACGTGCCATCACTGCGGGCACTGCGACACCGCGAACAGGCACAGTCAAGCACTCTTCCGGTGCCGCGGCTGCGGATGGACCGGCCACGCGGACCATAACGCCGCCGCCAACATTGCCGCACTCGGACACAACAACTACCGGGCCGCCCAATCAACCGTGCCTAAAGCAGCCACCCCTCTAACAGCCAGTTAGAACGTGAGCAGCAAACCCGCGTCCTTCAGGACCGGGTAGTTGATGCTGTGCTTTCCCCGAACAGGGGCCTCACGTCGGCGACGTCGTACTCGGCTACCGACGCCGAGAGCATCTCCGCGCCCTGCTCGTCGCTGGGGCCGCTGCCGCGGAAGGTTTCGACCGCCGCTTGCGACTCCCAGCGCTCGAAGACGTTGATGCGACCGGGATCGATCAGGTCGGCGGTGATGGCGAAGTCGAGGCAGCCTGCTGCGGCGCGTGCCTGTTCGACGACGCGCACGCAGCCTGCGAGGTAGGACTCGCGCTGCTGCGGTTCGACGGTGATGCGTCCTGCGACGATGACCATGGGTTCGCTCCTCTTCCTGGCGTCCTCGTGTCGAGCCGGTCGGGCGTACTTCGGGCCGGGACGCGTCTTCGCCACAACACCTCTCATCCAGTACAGACAGCATGCGCGCGCGAAACTCATCGCGGTCGTTGTCGCCCCAGCCCAGCAGATCCGATACACCGACCGCTCGGGGGCGATTATCATTCCCGGCATGGGCGGACTGACGATCTCCGTCGCCGGTTGGACGAACTACTCGACGGGTACCGGGCCGCCCTGCGCGGCAGTGTGGACGGTCTGGACGACGAGCAGGCGCGCCGGCGTCTGGTGCGCTCGAAGACGACGCTGCTCGGATTGGTCAAACACGTCACCGACGTCGAGGGCGTGTGGTTCGACCAAGCGGTGACCGGTCGCTCGTATCGGGAGATCGGCACCGCGAGCACCCCGGGCCAGTCGTTCACCCTCACCCGGGCCGACACCATCGCATCCGTGCTCGACGCCCACGCCGAACGCTGTGACGCATCCCGGCGGACCATGGCCGCCCTGGCGCTCGACGACATCGTCGACGGCCGGGGCGAACGCACCGTGTGGGCGCTGTACCTGCAGGTACAGCGCGCGCAGACCGTGCGCCGTGCGCCGTGCGCCGTGCAGTGCGAGTGCCCGATCTGGGCGTGGTGCCGGTGTGACAGTCCGCCGCCGCGACCACCGCGGCGGCGAGGGTGGACGACGAGGCCGCGCCGGCGAGGAACCTGCGGATCCTGTGGGCTCATCGGGTACTCCTTCGGGTCCGTATGTTGCTTCTGTCGGTGCGGCATCGGATTTCGTTAGTCCTACGGCATACGCCTGTGCTCAACGGTGGTCGGCGCCCGCGGTAAATCGGTTGCCGACCGTCGACAGTAGTCCTACGGCATACGCCTGTGCTCAACGGTGGTCGGCGCCCGCGGTAAATCGGTTGCCGACCGTCGACAGTTTTCGCGACGATGGACCTTCGTGGCGCCCACCGTGAGCGCCGACCGAGGCGAAAGGGACCGGGGTTGTGGCGGACCCACCGGAGGAAGCGTACGGGCGGGTGACGAATCCGGAGCGGTTCGCCCCGCTGATCCCGGCGGCCGAGGCTCTGATCGCCGATCTCGGTCGTCGGTTCGATGTCGCTGTCGACCGCGCGTCCGCGCCGCCGTCGGAGTCGCGGACGGTGGCGACCCTCGAATTGGTGACGATCACTCCCGTTCAGCGGGATCAGGCTCCACTGACGATCACCTTCACGTCGTTTCCCGGCCTGTACCTGCGTGCGGGAGCGTGGCAGGACTTCGCGCTCCCGGCGTGTGGCTGCGACGCGTGCGACGAGGACGCGGAGTACCTTCTGCGCGAGCTAGCCGAGAATACGGAGGGGCTCACCGCCGGGCGGCTGTCCGAACGGATCACGGCCGGCCCCGCGCTGTTCTCGAGTTCTCATGGGAGGGCGACGACTGGCGCCGGCACGGAACCAGGACGCTGTCGGTGGCGGACGTGAACGAATTGCGCGCCCGGCCGGTGCAACCGCCGGCCGATGGTCACTCGCGGCCCTGGTCACCGCGCCGCTGAAGGCAGCTGTGGAAGTAGGCGGCCGGCACCGAGCAGGATGGGCAGAGTCCTTCCCTCGGTGGCGTCGCGGGCGGCCGCGACGGCGTGCGCCAGCCCAGTTTGATCAGCTCTGGCGGCCGCCATCTGCGGCCCGGCCGGTGGCTGAGGACGAACAGCGGCGCTGCCGGTTTCGTGATGTACTGCGGCGAGCTGGGCCGAGTCGACCTGCGCTGCACCGACTGCGGAGAGTCGATGCAGGCCGGCGACGTCGACGACCTTCCCGGGCCCGGCGCTGCCGCGTGACCTTCGCGCGGTTCCGACACCGGGGAGATGGTCGAACGCGTACCTGTATTGACCGCGACGTCGGAACCCATTGCTCTGGTCGCGTTCGGTTGCTAGAATCGAACAAAGTTTCGAACGACCTTGGGGGAGGTTGGTTGTGGGGGCAATACTGCTCGAAGAATTACGCACATTCACGGCGCGGCTGCAATGTGCCGAGGCGGCGAGTGGCGACGCGGGATTGGGCATTGATCTGATCGACGCGATCGAGACGTTGAAGTCGGTCGGGTGTGCGGTGCAGGCGGTGATCACGGACGATGTCGCGACGAGCATCCGAGAGGACCGTAAAGCCCGGAGACTTCCGCAGTCCGAGTGGGGCCGCGGTATTGGGTCGCAGATTGCGTTGGCGCGAAGGGAGTCCCCGAACCGCGGCGGTCGACATCTGGGCTTCGCGCAGGCGTTGGTGCACGAAATGCCGCACACGTTGGCCATGTTGCGGACCGGCCGGCTGAACGAATGGCGAGCAACGTTGCTCGTGCGGGAAACGGCGTGCCTGTCGGCGGCAGATCGGGGAATCGTCGACCGCCGGTTGTGCTCGGACCCGGCCACTCTCGTCGGCGTCGGCGACCGTGGTCTGATCGCACGGGCGAAGGGATTGGCGGTGGAACTCGACGCCGCCGCGGTCGTGGCCCGGCATCGCAAGGCCGAGTCCGAGCGTCGGGTGACGACGCGCCCGGCACCGGATTCGATGGCGTACCTGAGTGTGTTGATGCCGGTCGAGCAGGCGGTGTGTTTGCAGGCCACGTTGGGTCGGGACGCGGACAGTCTGATCGCGACCGGGAACAGCGGTGGCCGTACCCGCAATCAGGTGATGGTGGACTTGTTGTTCGCACGCGGCACCGGAGCCTCGTTGGCGTCGGGTGTTCCGGTGGCGGTGAATCTTGTGCTCTCGGACGAGGTGCTGTTGGCCGGCGGGCATGAGGCCGCGCAGTTGCAGGGTTTCGGGCCGGTGCCGGCGGGGATTGCGCGGCGGCTGGTGGCCGACGCCGTCGATAGTGACACCGAGACGTCGTTGCAGCGCATCTACGTATGCCCGCAGTCGGGGTCGTTGACGGCGATGGAATCGCAGTCCCGCACATTCCCGAAGAGTCTGCGAAAGCTGATCGATCTGCGGGATCAGACGTGCAGGACTCCGTGGTGTGATGCGCCGATCCGCCATCACGACCACATTCGCTCACACGGCAAGTCCGGTGCGACGTCGGCGGACAACGGGTCCGGGCTGTGCGAAGCGTGCAACTATGCGAAGGAAGGCGACGGATGGACCGCCCGCCCAGTACAGAACCCTGGCCGCACCCACCTCATCGACCTCGGCACGCCGACCGGACACCACTACCGCTCGGCGGCCCCACCGCTACCGGCGCCTGCACACCTGCGCGCATCGTGAGGTGGTCAGCAGTCGATGACGAGCCACCCGCCGTGGTGCTCGAACACCTCGAACGGGCGTCCCGTCGATTCGCCGAGCTTCGTGAGCGACGGGGTGTCGAAGGTGCGGATGTGTCCGTGGCAGGCCGTCGCCTCGTCCTCGTACGGGACGGCGACGACAACCCTGTCGCGGGCAACGCGGAGCGCCTCGGATATCACTGCGGCCCCGATGTTTTCGTCGACGTGTTCGAGGAGGTGGATGGCGGTGACGGTGTCGGCGCTGTCGTCGGGAACCGGCACGTGCGCGGCGTCGCACACGAGGGTGCGCAGATCGAGTCCGAGTTCCGGTGCCACGGCGTCGAGGAGGGTCATGGTGCCGGGCAGGATGTCGGTCGCCGTGACGGACCGCCCGGCGCGGGCGAGTCGCAGCGGAAGGAATCCGAAGCACGACCCGAGGTCGAGGACGGAGCCGCGGACCAGTTGTTCCGCCTTCTCGTGGATCGGTGCGAAGTCGGCGGTGCCGTCCAGCAGTTCGTCCAGGGAGTTGCGGTAGTAGACGGTCCACGCCTCGAGCGCACCGTTGACGGTGGAGCGGACCAGTCCGACCATGGTCGATTCGAATTCGTCCTGACCGAAGTCTGCGTCCTCGATGGACGCGGTGACCGAGGCGACGAGTCGTTCGCTCAGATCGTCGGGCGTCAGGGCGTGCGTCACCTGCAGTTGGTCGCCGTCGCGGGTGAGTGTGAGCGGCCCGCCTGCGACCCGCTCGACCGTGACGTGACCATGTGACCACAGCCCGGATTCGCAGGGTGCGAGCGAGTCGAAAGCGGGTGTGTCGAGAGTGGAAGTCATTCGAGGCAACCTTGCCGGGAGGTGATGGCTGGAGTGGGTCAGGTTCGGGTGTCGGGCTCGCCGAGGGAACTCAGCCCATCGTAGAGCGATTGCATTCCGCTGGCGAGTAGTTCGTTCAGTTCGAGCGAATCATCGTCGAGCCACTGCTCGTACGCCGACATCGCTACGCCGAGTAGGAGATAGCCGACTGTCCGCGGAACGTGGTCGGTCGATGAGGTTCCGAGCCGGCTCGCGACGTACTCGGCGATGACGTTGCGCCACCCTTCGTACATCACCACCGAATACGCCTGCAGGGCGGGGACTCGCAGGATCAGCCCCATGCGCTTGCGGTGGTTGATTTCCTCACTCTCGGGAAACGCGTTGAACTGCAGGAGTGCTGCGGTGAGCCCGTCGACGATCGGGATGTCATCGGGTTGCGCTGCGAGTTGGGCGCGCATTTCGGCGAGGTGGGCGTCGAAGTCTCCCCACGGGATCGCGTTCTTGGACGGGAAGTAGCGGAAAAGGGTGCGCCGGGCGATGCCGGACGCTTCGGCGACTTCGTCGACGCTGGTGGCGTCGAACCCCTGTTCCGTGAACAGTTCGATCCCGACGGTACTGATCCGATCCTGCGTTGTGGACGGGCGTCGCCCTATCCGACTGGATGGTTTTCGACGACTTCTCAATTTTCGTTCCCTCCCGATCTGTCATTCTGCACTCGATGCCATTACAGTGGTGAGGCGAGTCACAGGGACGGTCTCCTATGACGGGGAACATCCCTCCGGCTCGCGCCGTATCACCGAACAGTAGGAGGAAATCATGTCGGATCGCGACAACAACGTGCTGGAAAACGACTTGGTGGAGGAATCCCTGGTGGAAGAGGTCTCGATCGACGGCATGTGCGGCGTGTACTGATCATGTCCGCTCCAGCTTCTGCTTCAGTGGCCGGCAACGCCGGTATCGATCTCGATGTGGGCTGGAAGCTTCATCCGCAGGTGGCGCTGCGTCCCGAACCTTTCGGGGCGCTGCTCTACCACTTCGGGACGCGCAAGTTGTCGTTCCTGAAGAACCGCACGATCGTCGCGGTGGTCGAAGCCCTTCCCTCACACGCCGACGCCCGGTCCGCACTGCGGGCGCAGGGTATCGGGGACGACACTGCCGCGCAGTATGCGCGAGCGCTCGGCACGTTGGCCGAGTCGCACATGATCGTCCCCGCCTGACCAGCTCTCTTCACCCGTACCAGAGGACACAGCCCATGACCTCCATGCTCGAAAGGCCTTCCGCCCCGGTCGGCCGCCTCGTCGACCAGTTCGAACTCGGTCTCGACGCCCCGATCTGCCTCACCTGGGAGTTGACCTACGCGTGCAACCTGTCGTGTGTGCACTGTCTGTCCTCCTCCGGCCGGCGTGACCCGCGGGAGTTGAGCACCGAGCAGTGCAAGTCGATCATCGACGAACTGCAGCGTATGCAGGTCTTCTACGTGAACATCGGCGGCGGTGAGCCGACGGTTCGCTCGGACTTCTGGGAGTTGGTCGACTACGCGACCGCCCACCAGGTGGGGGTGAAGTTCTCCACGAACGGGGTGAAGATCGACAAGAAGGTCGCCGCCCGGCTCGCGGCCAGCGATTACGTCGACGTGCAGATCTCCCTCGACGGTGCGACGGCCGAGGTCAACGACGCCGTCCGTGGTCCGGGTTCGTTCGCGATGGCGGTGCGGGCACTCGAGAATCTGTCCGAGGCCGGTTTCAAGGACGCCAAGATCTCCGTGGTGGTCACCCGGCACAACGTGTCCCAGCTCGACGACTTCAAGGCCCTGGCCGACAAGTACGGCGCCACCCTGCGTATCACCCGGCTCCGACCTTCGGGGCGCGGCGCGGACGTGTGGGACGAACTGCATCCCACGCAGGCGCAGCAGCGTGAGCTCTACAACTGGCTGGTCGCCAACGGCGAGGGCGTGCTCACCGGCGACTCCTTCTTCCACCTGTCCGCGTACGGCGACGCGTTGCCCGGTCTGAACCTGTGCGGCGCCGGACGGGTGGTGTGCCTGATCGACCCGATCGGCGATGTCTATGCCTGCCCGTTCGCGATCCACGAGCAGTTCCTCGCCGGAAACATCGTGGCGGACGGCGGTTTCCAGCAGGTGTGGCAGACGTCGGAGCTGTTCCAGGAGCTGCGGTCCCCGCAGACCGGCGGCGCGTGCAGCAAGTGCGACCACTACGACTCCTGCCGCGGCGGATGCATGGCCGCGAAGTTCTTCACCGGGCTGCCCATGGACGGCCCGGACCCCGAATGTGTGATCGGCAACGGCGAACTGGCGTTGGCGGCCGCGGGGGAGATCCCGAAATCCAGTGTCGACCACTCCCGCACCGGCCAGCGCCGGACTCCGCGGGCGCCGGTTCCGTTGACGCTGATGGTGCGTCCGCCGGCCAAGATTTGTGACGAGAACCCGCTTGCGGGCATGGACCAGACGTAAGTCGTCTGCCAGGTACGAGAGGTATTGCCATGGGTAAGAATCCGTTCTTCGAGACGGTGGCCGAGGCTCAGCGTCGCGCGAAGAAGCGCCTGCCGAAGTCGGTGTATGCAGCGCTGATCGCCGGTTCCGAGCGGGGCGTGACGGTCGACGACAACATCGCGGCGTTCGCCGAGCTGGGGTTCGCCCCCCACGTCGTCGGTCTGTCCGACAAGCGTGAGCTGTCCACGACCGTGATGGGACAGCCGATTTCGCTGCCCGTCGTGATCTCCCCGACCGGTGTGCAGGCGGTGCATCCGGACGGCGAGGTCGCGGTCGCCCGTGCGGCGGCGGCGCGGGGAACGGCGATCGGTCTGAGCTCGTTCGCGAGCAAGTCCATCGAGGAGGTCACGGCGGCCAATCCTCAGACGTTCTTCCAGATGTACTGGGTCGGTAGCCGGGACGTGCTGATCCAGCGAATGGAGCGCGCCCGCGCAGCCGGGGCGACCGGACTGATCATCACCACCGACTGGTCGTTCTCGTACGGACGCGACTGGGGCAGCCCAGCCATCCCCGAGAAGATGGACCTCAAGGCGATGCTCCAGTTCGCGCCGGAGGGCATCACCCGTCCGAAGTGGTTGTACGAGTTCGCGAAGACCGGCAAGATCCCGGATCTGACCACCCCGAACCTGGCGCAGCCCGGTCAGGAACCGCCCACGTTCTTCGGTGCCTACGGCGAGTGGATGCAGACACCGTTGCCGACGTGGGACGACATCGCGTGGCTGCGCGAGCAGTGGGGTGGCCCGTTCATGCTCAAGGGTGTCATGCGGATCGACGACGCCAAGCGCGCCGTCGACGCCGGCGTCACCGCGATTTCCGTCTCGAATCACGGCGGCAACAACCTCGACGGCACCCCGGCGCCGATCCGAGCGCTGCCCGCCATCGCGGAGGCCGTCGGCGACCAGGTCGAGGTGCTTCTCGACGGTGGTATCCGCCGTGGCAGCGACGTCGTGAAGGCCGTCGCGCTCGGCGCCAGGGCGGTCATGATCGGCCGCGCGTACCTGTGGGGCCTCTCGGCGAACGGTCAGGCCGGCGTCGAGAACGTCCTCGACGTCCTCCGCGGAGGTATCGACTCGGCACTGCTCGGGCTGGGTCATTCGTCCATCCACGACCTCACGCCGTCCGACGTCGTGATCCCGCCGGGATTCGCGCGTGTGCTCGGCGCCGAATCCTGACCGACGAACGGCGTAGATGTCTGCGCAACTGACAGACCCGATCACCCTGGCCGGGCGCCACGCCCGGTCCAGGGTGCTTCTGGGTCCGCACCCCACCAATCTCGGTGCGGGAAGAACGCTTTCATCGCGGCACGTCGCGTACTACGAGCGTCGGGCGCGTGGTGGCGCGGGGATCGTCGTCACCGAGGTGGCGTCGGTCCATGCCTCCGACTGGCCGTACGAGCGGGCTCCGCTGGCGTCCGACTGCGTCGGCGGCTGGCGGGACGTGGTCGCGGCCTGCCGTCCGCGCGGCACGCTGGTGCTGGCCGGGCTGGGGCACACCGGACTGCAGGGGTCGAGCGCGTATTCGCAGGCGGTGCTGTGGGGGCCGTCGAGGATTGCCGACGTGATCTCCCGTGAGATGCCGATGCAGATGGAGCAGGCGGAGATCGACGGTCTCGTCGAGGGCTTCCGTGCCGCCGCGGCCGCGGCCGTGTCCGCGGATGTGGACGGTGTCGAGCTCGACGCCGGACCGAGAGGGTTACTGCGACAGTTCCATTCGAACCTCACCAATGTGCGCGAAGACGGGTACGGCACCGACCCGCTGCGCCTCACCCGGGAGGTCCTCGCCGCCGTCCGCGACGAGTTGGGCCCCGACCGGATCCTGTCCCTGCGCCTGAGTTGCGACGAGGAGACGTCCTGGGCGGGGATCACGCCGTCGATCGCCGCCGGACACGCACGGGAACTTGCCGAGGCTCTCGACCTGCTCGTGGTGGTCCGGGGCGGACCGATGACGCCGAACGCCTACCGGCCCGACTTCCACCGGCCACCCGCGTTCAACACTGAACTCTGCCGGGACATCCGCGCGGCGGTCGCAGGCGCGGTCCCGGTCGTCCTCCAGGGCAGTGTCGTCGATCCGGCCGACGCCCGGCGGGCGCTCGACGAGGGTGTCGCCGACGTCGTCGAGATGACGCGCGCCCAGATCGCCGACCCCGACCTCGTCGTCAAGATCCGGCGCGGTGCGGTGCCGCGGCCGTGTGTTCTGTGCAATCAGACGTGTCAGGTGCTCGACCCCCGCAATCCGGTCGTCACCTGTGTCGGTAATCCGACGGCCGGGCACGAGACCGTTGATCCCGCCGAGGACATCGCCGATGTGGCCGCCGGCGCGGTGCTGGTGGTCGGTGGTGGTCCGGCCGGTCTCGAGGCGGCGCGAGTGCTGGCCCTGCGCGGTCTCCGCGTTACCGTGGCGGACGCGTCGCCACGGCTCGGCGGGATCGTGCGAGCCGCCGCGGGGGCGCCGCACCTCACGGCGCTGACCGATTGGCTCGAGGACGAATGCCGCAGCCTCGGGGCCGAATTCCGTCTCGGTACCGCTGTCTCCGACGCCGAACTCGACGCCGCGGAACGCGCGGGCGCGACGGTGATCCTCGCGACCGGCAGCAGGGCTCGCCCGCTGCCGTTCCCGGTCGAGGGGAGCGTCCGGTGCATCGGCGCCGCGGACCTGCTGGATGGAGGGGCGCCGACGGACGGGCCCCACGTCGTCTTCGACCCAGTCGGTGGACCGGTCGGCGTGGCAGTCACCGAATGGCTCGCGGCGCGGGGACGGAATGTGAGCATCGTGACCCAGGACTCCGTGGCCGGCTCACGACTCGGCATGACCGGCGACCTCGCCGACGCCAACACCCGGTTGCAACGAGCCGGGGTGACGCGCCACCTCGACAGCCGCATCGTGTCGATCGGCGACGAAGGTGTGCGCCTACGCAACCGGTACACCGCCGAAGAGTCGGTGGTGCCGTGCACCGTGCTGATCGACTGCTCGCATCGCCTCCCCGACGACGCACTCGGCTCGTCACTCGAGGACGCGGTGCGGGTCGGCGACTGCGTGGCCCCCCGCACACTGCTCGAGGCGGTCCGGGAGGGTCGCACCGAGGCGCTGACCGTGATCGCGCACCGACACAACGAGTCCGACCACCATCCGTTCACCCTCGTCAACGAGAGATAGGACATTTCATGGGACAGTTCGACGACAAGGTCGCGTTCATCACCGGGGCTGCCCGTGGGCAGGGGCGGACGCACGCGGTGCGGTTGGCGCGGGAAGGTGCGGCGATCATCGCCGTGGACATCTGCGGGCCGGTGTCGGAGTACAACACCTACGAGCCGGCGACGCCGGACGACCTGGCCGAGACGGTGCGGCTCGTGGAATCCGAGGGCGGCAAGATTCTCGCCGAGCAGGCGGACGTGCGTGACAGTGCACAACTGAAGGCTGTCGTGGACCGGGGAGTCGAACAGTTCGGCCGGCTCGACATCGTGATCGCGAACGCCGGGATCTGCAATTGGAACCGCTTCTGGGAGATGCCCGACGAGCAGTGGGAGACGCTGATCGACGTGAACCTCACCGGCGCGTGGAAGACGTTGAAGGCTGCGGTCCCGGCGCTGATCGAGGGAGGTCGCGGGGGCTCGATCATCGTGATCAGCTCCGTCGCGGGCATCAAGCCGCTTCCGGGGCAGGCGAATTACGCCGCCTCCAAGTTCGGGCTCGTCGGACTCACCCAGACCGCGGCAAAGGAACTGGGCGAATACGGCATACGGGTCAACTCCGTTCACCCGTACGGGGTGAAGACCCCGATGGGCACGGATCCGGGCAGCCTCGTGATACTCGAGAAGCACCCGCACTATCTGTCGAGCTTCGGCACCATCCTCACCGAGCACCCGCTGGCCGACACCGACGACGTCACCGATGCGGTGCTGTGGCTGGCCGGAGACGGTTCGCGGAGGGTCACGGGCAGTCAGGTCGCCGTCGACATGGGCAACACCAAGGTGTGAGCACCTCCGCGTACCGCCACTTGTTCACCCGATTGCGCCTGGGGCCGCTGACCCTGCGCAATCGGGTGGTCTTCTCCGCGCACCTCACGGGGTACGCCGTCGACGGCCTGCCCACCGCGCAGCACGCCGCCTACTATGCGGCGCGCGCGAAGGGCGGTGCGGGCCTGATCATCTCCGAGGAGCACGCCACCCATCCCGGTGACTGGCCGTACGAGAAGGTGATCGCCGGCTACCGGCCGGAGGTCGTCCCGGGATACCGGCGGATCACCGACGCGGTCCACGAGCATGGTGTCCCGATCCTGGCTCAGGTCAACCACAACGGCGGTCAGGGATCGAGCATGTACTCGCGGCGGCCGCTGTGGGCGCCGAGCGCCGTCCCCGATCCTTTGTTCCGTGAAGTTCCCAAGGCGGTCGATCGGCGGGAGATCCGGACCCTCGTCGAGGGGTACGCGCGCGTGGCCGAGCACTGTGTCCGAGGCGGATTCGACGGGATCGAACTGCAGTGCTCCCACTCGTCGCTGGTGCGCAGTTTCCTCGCCCCCGCCACGAACCAGCGCACGGACCGGTACGGAGGATCGCTGGAGAACCGTGCCCGGTTCCTCCTCGAGGTCGTCGAGGCCGTGCGCGCCGCGATCGGTCCGGACCGCGCACTCGGGGTGAGGCTCGCGGGGGAGGACCTGTTCGACGGTGGAGTCCGCCTCGGCGAGGCGGTGGAGGTGGCCGCTCTGGTGGAGGCGGGCGGCCGCGTCGACTACATCAACACGTCCATCGGGATGGCCACCGAGACGCTCCACATGATCGAGGCGTCCATGGCCGTTCCTCGCGGGTATGCGTTGTTCGTCCCGAACGCCATCCGGCAACGGGTCGGTCTTCCCGTGGTGGGCGTCGGCCGATTCTCCGATCCGCACCAGGCCGACCAGGCCTTGGACGAGGGGCACTGCGACCTGATCGGGGTGGTGCGCGGCCAGATCGCGGACCCCGACTTCGCGGCGAAGGCCCTGGCCGGCGAAGAGGGAAACATTCGAACGTGCCTGGCGTGCAATCAGGAATGCATCGGGCGCATGGGGCTGGGCCGGTGGCTCGGGTGCGTCGTCAACCCGCGAGCGGGCAGGGAATCGGTCCTGTTGCCCGAACCGACCGTTCGCGGCAGGCGGGTCTTCGTGGTCGGCGGTGGACCGGCCGGGTTGAAGGCCGCGGCGACCGCGGCGCAGCGGGGTCACGACGTGACGTTGTTCGAACGCGCGACTGTTCTCGGCGGTCAGGTCCGGACGGCTGCCGTCGTCCCTGGGCGCCGGGAGTTCCTCGACCTCGTCGTCGATCTGGAATCGGAATGCGTTCGGCGTGGTGTGGACGTGCGGACCGGCACCGACGTGACCGCCTACGCACTAATGCAGGCATGTCCCGACGTGGTGGTGCTCGCGACCGGGGCGCGTCCGCGCCGACCGCGTTGGGCGGGCGCGTCGGACCGGGTGGTGGACGTGCGGGACGTGCTGGAGGGCCGCGCGCGTCCGTCCGGGACGGTGCTGGTGGTCGACGAACTCGGATTCCATCAGGGCACGTCGGTCGCGGAGTTCGCCGCCGACGCCGGGTGTGCCGTCACGATCTGCACACCGGGGATGATCGTCGGCCAGGACCTCGGCATCACGCTGGACCTCGAGGGATGGAACCGGCGGGCGCACGACAAGGGCATCGCGCAGGTGACGGACGTGGTGCCGGCCGGATGTTGCGTCGCCGACGGCGGGCGGCTCGTGGTCATGCTCCTGCACCACCCGACCGGTGAGTCGCGGCAGCTCACCGTCGACTGGGTGGTGTCCTCGGCGCATCAGCAACCGGAGGACGGGCTCTGGAAAGACCTGGCCGACAGCGGTATCGAGGTCCATCGCATCGGCGACGCACTGGCCCCGCGGCGCGCGCATTCCGCCGTCATCGAGGGGGAGCGGGTCGCCCTCGTGCTCTAGGAGGGCGCAGCGGTCGGTTCCGCGTCGCCTAGCATCGGAGGATGCCCCATTCCGGACACCTCGACGACGCGGTGTGGCCCGACCTCGTGTCCCGTGTGTCGACGGTCGTGGTCCCGGTCGGCTCTCTCGAGCAGCACGGTCCGCACCTGCCGCTCGACACCGACACCGCCATAGCCGACGCCGTGTCCCGCGCGCTGCCGCACGTACTGGTGGCACCCCCGATCGCCTACGGCGCCAGCGGCGAGCACGAGGGGTTTCCCGGGACCGTCTCGCTCGGGGCAGAGGCGCTGGAGACCGTGCTGGTCGAGTACGGCAGGTCCGCGTGCCGGTGGGCCGACCGCGTGCTGTTCGTCAACGGTCACGGAGGAAACGGGCCCGCGCTGGTCAAGGCTGTCGCCTTGCTTCGGTACGAGGCCCGCGACGTGGCCTGGGTGCCGTGTGCAGTACCAGGGGCGGACGCCCATGCCGGGCGTACGGAAACGTCCTTGTTGCTGCACCTTTCACCCGGTCGGGTGCGGTTGTCCAGGGCTGAAGCCGGTAATACGGAACCTGTTGCGAGGTTGATGCCAAGACTGCGCGAAGGCGGTATGGTCGCCGTGTCGGCCAACGGCGTGCTCGGTGACCCGACGGACGCTACGGCCGCGGAGGGGGCGCAGATCTTCGGCGTACTCGTCGACACAGTCACCAAGGCACTGGTCCGGTGGGAACCGGGCCCCGATGGAAGGCTCCGGTCGGAACCGGGCGCCGATGGGAGGCTCCAATGACCCGCACGGGCGTCCTCGAGTTGCCGAGGGCGGATTTCCGGCATGCCTACGCGACCAATTTCCGGCATGCCCTGCCAGCACTCTCCGATCCGCATACGATCGACTGATGCGCCAAGCTCGACTTCCCGATGGATTCGGGATCCGAATCGACCCCAAGGTACGCGCATATTCCGGAGGTCGAGTGCTCATCGGCGGTTCGCCGACTCGGATGCTGAAGCTGGCGCCCACCGCCGCGGCCATGATCGGAGACGGCTACCTCGAGGTCGTCGATCCGCAGTCCGCGGTCGTCGCACGCCGCCTCCTCGACTCGGGGGTCGCCAACCCGCGCCCCATGAGTACTCCGTCCCCCCGGGATGTCACCGTTGTCATTCCGGTGAAGAACAACGCGTCCGGGCTGCACCGGGTGCTGGCCTCGCTCCGCGGACTCGCGGTGGTCGTCGTCGACGACGGCTCCGACGTCCCGATCGTCGCGCCCGTGCTGCAGAACGGGTGCGGTGGTCACGTCACCGTCCTGCGACACGAGACGGCCAAGGGGCCGGCCGCGGCACGGAACACCGGTCTGCGTTACGCCGCAACTCCGTTCGTGGCGTTTCTCGACTCCGACGTCCTGCCGCGCACCGGCTGGATCGAGGTCATGCTCGGCCACTTCAGCGATCCCGCGGTCGCACTCGTCGCCCCGAGGATCGTGGCGCTCGAACCCGAGGCGAGCACACTCGCGCGGTACGAGCACGCCCGCTCCTCCCTCGACCTCGGACGCAAGGAGTCCGCGGTCCAGTCCGGCGGCCCGGTGTCGTATGTCCCGAGCGCCGCGATGATCGCCCGTCGCGAGGTGCTCGACGAGTTCGGCGGCTTCGACGAATCCATGCACGTGGCGGAGGACGTCGACCTGTGCTGGCGACTCCAGGAGTCCGGCTGGCGACTGCGGTACGAGCCCGTGGCCCACGTTGCGCACGATCACCGTGTGACGTTCGGAAAGTGGTTCGACCGCAAGCTGTTCTACGGCACCGGTGCGGCGCCGCTGGCGGCGAGGCATTCGGGCATGGTTCCACCGCTGTCGATGTCGCCGTGGACGTTCTTCGCGTGCATCGCCGCCGCCACCTGTACCCGGCTGGGCCTGCTCGGCGCCGTCGCCACGCTCGCGATGATGTTGCTGCGCCTGCGCCGCATGTTCACGGGCCTCGACCAGCCCACCCGCATCGCCGCGATCCTCGCGGCCCAGGGCTTCGCCGGCGGTGCCTGGCAGCTGGCGTCCGCGATGTGTCGCCACTACTGGCCGATCACACTGCTGGCGGTGCTGCTGTCGAAACGGATTCGCCGTATCGCGCTCGCGATCGCCGTCGCCGAGGGCGTCGCCGACTGGGTGACTCACCGGGAGCCCGGGGGACTGGGACCCGTGCGGCACACCGTGTTCAAGCGGATCGACGACGTGGCGTACGGCGCCGGGCTCTGGAAGGGCGCCATCACCGCCCGCGACCTCGATGCATTGAAGCCCCGGTTGAAGTCGTAGTGGCCGATCCGATTCGCGCCGCCGACGTCGTGGTCGTCGGCGGCGGTTCGAGCGGATGTGTGGTGGCTGCCCGGCTCAGCGAGAATCCCGGACGATCGGTTCTTCTCCTGGAGTCCGGACCCGGCTACCGGTCGGTCTCCGACTGTCCCGTGCTCGACTACCGGACGCTGCCGGTCGGTCCGGGCAGCGCGTTCGCGGAGACGTACGGCGTGGAGTTGGCTCCGAGCGTGCCCTCGGCCATGGTGCGTGGGCACGTCCTCGGCGGTTCGGGCGCCGTCAACGGCGCCTACTTCGTCCGAGGGACGGAAGCGGACTTCCGGCACTGGCCCGCGTCGTGGTCGTACGAGAACGTGCTGCCCGCCTTCCGGGCACTCGAGCGTGACGCCGACTTCGACGACTCCCGGCACGGCACGACCGGGCCGATGCCTGTTCGCAGGCAGCCCGCGGAACGGCTGAGCGAGATCAGCGCGGCATTTCGCGCCGCGGCGCTCGGCGCGGGACATCCCGAGGAACCCGACAAGAACGGCGCCGGCGCCGGCGGGGTCGGTCCGGTGCCCCTCAACGTCGACGGCGGCCGCCGTGTCAGCACGGCAGTGGCGTACCTGCTGCCGGTGTGGGAGCGGCCCAATCTGACGGTCGAAGCGAATTCCGATGTCGTCCGAATCCTGTTCTCCGGTAACGAAACCGTCGGGGTGGAGGTGGAGTCGGACGGCTTGCGGCGCACGGTCCGCACCAGTCGGGTCGTGCTGGCGGCAGGTCCCGTCGAAACCCCAGTGCTGCTGATGCTTTCGGGAATCGGACCGGCAGAACACTTGAAGGACAACGACATTCCCGTCGTGCTCGACGTGCCCGGTGTCGGCAGCGAATTCAGCGATCACCCCGAAGTCGCTCTGCCGTACCGTATCCGGGACTCGATCCGCCGCAGCGACACGAGCCCGGTCGTCGAAACGGTGCTGAATGTCGGCGACCTCGAGATCCGTCCGTACACGGCGCCGTTCGACGTGCTCGTCCCCGGATCCGGGCAGCCCGACCCGGTCTTCGGGATCGGGCTCATGGTGACGGACAGCCGGGGCGACATCCGGCTCACGTCGGGGCACCGCCGGGACCGTCCCCGAATCGTATACCGCTACGCGCAATCCGCCGCCGATCGCCGGGCGCTGCGCGAGGGGCAGGCCATCGGACTGGAACTGCTCCGTTCACCGGAACTCGGTCCGCTGCTCGAACCGCTGTCCCGGGAGGTGTCCGACCGCGCGGTGCTCGCCCACCTGGGGACGTCGCTGCACCTGTGCGGCAGTTGCCGGATGGGCGGACGCGACGACGCCGGCGCGGTGGTGGACGAGTGGTGCAACGTCCGCGGAATGGAAGGACTGACCATCGCCGACACCTCGGTGTTCCCGGTGGTCCCGAGCCGTGGGCCGCACGCCACGGCGGTCATGGTCGCCGAGCGCGTCAGTACCTTCCTGGGGGAGGAGTGACCGAGGGGACGACACAGGCCCGTGTGATGCGGGTTACAGTAGGCAGAGACGCCGTGGAGGAGTTCGATGCAAAGTCAACCGCCCACCGGGGGCAATCCGTGGGTCGCCGTGCGCCCGGGAGACGACGTCGCAATGCTGGCGCGCAGGGTGTCGTCGGCGCATCAGTTGTTCGTCGAGCGTCACGCGCCCGCCGATCGTGCCCCGGACGGTGAGGGGAGTTCCGTCCGTTCCGTCATCCTCGACTCGTGGATGCGCAGCACCAGCAAGGGCGTGAACCCGGACGGGTCGGCCCGCGCGGTCGATCTGGCGGCCGCGGATCTCGCCGTGTACCGGGCGTCGCACCCGATGTCGATCATCCGCCCGGTGGTCCGCAAGCTTCTCGTCGAGGACGCCGCCGACACCGGACTGCTCGTGGCCATCACGGACGAGAAGGGTCAGCTGCTGTGGGTCGAGGGCGATTCGTCCGCCAAGGACCGCGCACTGGAGATGAACTTCGTCGAGGGCGCCGACTGGAGTGAGGACACCGTCGGCACCAACGCCCCTGGTACCGCGCTGGCGCTCGACCACTGCGTGCAGATCTTCGGGGCCGAGCATTTCAGCCGCTCGGTGCACGACTGGAGTTGTTCGGCGGCTCCCGTCCACGACCCGGCGACCGGACTGATCGTCGGGGCGATCGACATCACCGGTGGTCCGCGGGTCGCGGTGCCCGAGGTGCTCTCGCTGATCAGGGCGACCGTCGCGGCCGCCGAGGCGGAGTTGCGCCTACACCAGCTGCGTTCACCGCATCCGCTCGTCGAGACGGTGCTGCGGTTGGAGGTGCTGGGATCGGGACGGCCGACTCTGGTCCGTGGGGCCGACCGCATCCCGCTGTCGCAGCGGCACGCGGAGATCCTCCTGCTCCTGGCGGAGCATCCCGAAGGCCTGAGTTCCGACCGTCTCGCGGTCCTGCTGGACGAGAACGAACTCGACGCCGTCACGATTCGTGCCGAGATGTCCCGCCTGCGTAAGGTTTTCGGCCCCGCAAACCTCGGTTCGCGGCCCTATCGGCTGCTCGCCGAGTTGACGTCGGACGTCCGGCAGGTCCGCGGAGCCCTGGACCGTGGTGAGCTCGCCGCCGCCCTCGACGTCTACTCGGGCCCGGTCCTCCCCGGGTCGGAGGCGCCCGGGGTCGAGGACCTTCGCGACGAGTTGCGGGCACGCGTCCAGGCGGCGCTGCTTCGAGAAGGTGATCAACGGTTGCTTGCCAAGTGGACCACGTCCGTCCACGGCCGCGAGGACGTCGCCGCATGGGAGGCGTACCTGGCAGGCCTCGACCCGCGTTCGCCCCTGTATTCGCAGGTCAAGTCCAGGATCGATCTGTTCGATCAGCAGTACGCAACGTAGTTGCAACGGTACGGTCCCTAGTGTTGTGAGTCACACCCAGTTCCACCCGAGTTTCACGACACCAGGGAGTTATCGATGACCGTGTATGCCCGCCCGGGTTCGCCGGACGCCGTCATGTCCTTCCAATCGCGTTACGACAACTGGATCGGCGGCCAGTGGGTTGCGCCCGTCAAGGGCCAGTACTTCGAGAATCCGACACCCGTCACCGGGCAGCCGTTCTGCGAGGTCGCGCGTTCGACGTCCGAGGACATCGAACTTGCGCTCGACGCCGCACACGCCGCGGCTCCGGCCTGGGGCAAGACATCGGTGGCCGAGCGCGCCATCATCCTGAACAAGATCGCGGACCGCATCGAGGAGAACCTCGAGTCCATCGCGCTCGCCGAGTCCTGGGACAACGGCAAGCCGATCCGTGAGACCCTGAACGCCGACATTCCGTTGGCCATCGACCACTTCCGGTACTTCGCCGGCGCGATCCGGGCGCAGGAAGGCGCACTGTCGGAGATCGACTCCGACACCGTCGCCTACCACTTCCACGAGCCGCTCGGCGTCGTCGGCCAGATCATCCCCTGGAACTTCCCGATCCTCATGGCCGTGTGGAAGCTCGCTCCCGCACTCGCCGCAGGGAACGCGGTCGTTCTCAAGCCCGCCGAGCAGACCCCGGCGTCGATCCTGCACCTGATCTCCGTCATCGGCGACCTGCTGCCCGCCGGTGTGGTGAACATCGTCAACGGCTTCGGTGTGGAGGCGGGCAAGCCGCTCGCCTCGAGTCCGCGGATCCGGAAGATCGCGTTCACCGGTGAGACCACCACGGGTCGGCTCATCATGCAGTACGCGTCGCAGAACCTGATCCCGGTCACCCTCGAACTCGGTGGCAAGAGCCCCAACATCTTCTTCTCCGACGTGCTGTCCTCCAACGACGACTACCAGGACAAGGCGCTCGAAGGCTTCACGATGTTCGCCCTCAACCAGGGTGAGGTGTGCACCTGCCCGTCGCGTTCGCTGATCCAGGAGGACATCTTCGACGAGTTCCTCGCGATGGCGGCCATCCGCACCAAGGCCGTCCGCCAGGGCGACCCGCTCGACACCGACACGATGATCGGCGCGCAGGCGTCGAACGATCAGCTCGAGAAGATCCTGTCGTACATCGAGATCGGCAAGGGCGAAGGCGCCAAGGTCGTCACCGGCGGTGAGCGTGCCGAACTCGGCGGCGACCTGTCCGGCGGCTACTACGTGCAGCCGACGATCTTCACCGGGCAGAACAAGATGCGGATCTTCCAGGAGGAGATCTTCGGTCCCGTCGTCTCCGTCACGTCGTTCAAGGACTACGACCAGGCCATCGAGATCGCCAACGACACGCTGTACGGCCTCGGCGCCGGCGTGTGGTCGCGGGACGGTGGCGTCGCCTACCGGGCCGGTCGTGACATCCAGGCCGGCAGGGTGTGGACCAACACGTACCACCAGTACCCCGCGCACGCCGCGTTCGGTGGTTACAAGCAGTCCGGCATCGGCCGCGAGAACCACCTGATGATGCTCGAGCACTACCAGCAGACGAAGAACCTGCTGGTCAGCTACGCCCAGAAGGCTCAGGGCTTCTTCTGATGGACACAGCCCGGGCGCCTCAGCGCCTGAAGGCAACCGCCGGGGCGGTGGAGCTTCTCCGCCGCCTCGGCGGTACCCACGGGCCACTGATGATGCATCAGTCCGGCGGGTGCTGCGACGGGTCCGCGCCGATGTGTTACCCCGACGGTGAATTCATCGTCGGCGACCGCGACGTGCTGCTCGGCGTCCTCGACCTGCGTCTCGGTGTCGGGGAGACCCCGTCCACCCGGCCCGACGGTGGCGATGCGGTACCCGTCTGGATCTCCGGTTCGCAGTTCGAGGCGTGGAAGCACACCCAGCTGGTGCTCGACGTGGTGCCCGGTCGCGGATCGGGATTCAGCCTGGAAAGTCCCGAAGGCATGCGCTTTCTCAGTCGTGCGCGTGCCTTCACCCCGGAGGAGAACGCCAGCCTCGCCGCGGAGGAGGTCATCGTGGGTCAGCGATGGGAGCAGGGCTGGAGGCCCGCGCCGTCCCCCGAACCGCAAGTGGTCGCCGAAGCCGTCGACGCATGTCCCGTGCCCGCCCGCCGCCCCGGCCCTTAGCGCCCCGCAGTGCACTACGACCTCGGTTTTTACGTCGTGGTCATGATTCGCTGACACGACGTGTACACAACTCGTTCAACATTGGCCTCGGCCGTCCGACTCCGCTCCTCGAGCGGCGCGGGCGAGGCACTATTCGGATCGACGTAGGGGACGGAATGTCACTCGTAGAACCATCCAAGAATTCCGGAACCGGGCAACATCACGATGCTGCCGATTTCCACTCGGAAGACAGCAGCTATCTGGAAAAACGCACGCTCCGTAAGGGTTCGGCCGGCTGGGTGCTGCTCGCCGGCCTCGGTGTCAGTTACGTGATCTCGGGCGACTACGCCGGATGGAACAACGGACTGGCCGAGGGCGGATTCGGCGGCCTGCTGATCGCCGGAGTCGTCATCGCGGGCATGTACCTGGCCATGGTGCTGGGCATGGCTGAAATGTCGTCCGCCCTTCCCGCCGCGGGGGGCGGCTACACGTTCGCGCGGCGCGCACTCGGGCCGTGGGGCGGATTCGCCACCGGCACGGCCATTCTCATCGAATACGCGATCGCGCCCGCCGCCATCGCGACCTTCATCGGCAGCTACGTGGAGTCACTGAACCTGTTCGGGATCACCGACGGGTGGTGGGTGTACCTGGCGGTCTACGCCATCTTCATCGGAATCCATCTCACCGGAGCCGGCGAAGCGCTCAAGGCCATGTTCGTCATCACGGCGATCGCGCTCGTCGGTCTCGTGATCTTCGCGGTCTCCGCGATCGGTCTGTTCGACGCGAGCAACCTCACCGACATCGCCGCGACCGATGCGGTGGGCGCGTCGAGTTTCCTGCCCTTCGGCGCATTCGGAATCTGGGCCGCCGTCCCGTTCGCCATCTGGTTCTTCCTCGCCGTCGAAGGCGTGCCGCTGGCCGCGGAGGAGGCCCGCGAACCGGAGAAGAACGTGCCCCGCGGAATCATCATCAGCATGCTCATCCTCATCGTCACGGGCGCCACCGTCCTGTTCCTCGCCACCGGAGCGCTCGGTGCCGAGAGCCTCTCGACATCCGGAAACCCGCTGGTCGAGGCGCTCGGCGACGGAACCGCGGCGAAGGTCGTCAACTACATCGGTCTGGCCGGCCTCGTCGCCAGCTTCTTCTCGATCATGTACGCCTACTCGCGGCAGACGTTCGCGCTGTCCCGCGCCGGTTACCTTCCCAAGAACCTGTCGATCACCAATTCGCGGAAGGCGCCCACGCTCGCCCTCATCGTGCCGGGTGTCGTCGGGTTCGTGCTGTCGCTCACCGGTGAAGGCGCGATGCTGCTGAACATGGCAGTGTTCGGCGCGGCCGTCAGCTACGTGCTGATGATGGTCAGCCACATCGTCCTCCGGAGGCGTGAGCCGGAGATGAAGCGGCCGTACCGCACGCCGGGCGGCATCGTCACCACGTCGTTCGCGCTCGTCATCGCGGCCGCCGCGGTGATCGCCACCTTCCTCGTCGATCCGGTCGCCGCGTTGTGGACGCTCATCGCGTTCGCGGCCTTCATGGCCTACTTCGGCCTGTACAGCCGCCATCACCTCGTTGCCAATTCGCCCGACGAGGAGTTTGCTGTTCTTGCGAAGGCAGAGGAAGAACTGGATTAACGGCTCCCCGCGGGAGGCGGAGGATTTCACGCTCAGACCGCATGAACATTCGACCCGAAGGCGGAATGCGCATGGCTGACGTCGTCAACACGAGTGTGGCCCCGTTCTGCCACAACCAAGATCACCCTGGCAGCGTTCCTGTCTCGGCAGTCGATGAATCCGCACTCCCGACACTGGAAGGTTCGTTCCGCGAGCCCGAGTCGCTGCTTGGCTCTCGCAAAACAACTCGAACACGTCATCGTCGTGTACGCGGGCGGCGCGACCAAAACCACCTTCCGGCCGGCCCGCGCGGCACACTCGATCAGTTCCCGCTTCGATATTCCGATCGCTGCATCGCTGGCCTTGCGGGCCATCGTGGACTTGGCGAGGAACTTTGGCGCGAAGTCCTCGACCGCGATCAGATGATGATTGTCGACAACACTTTTCGCCCAGGCCCTCGCATCATGCCGGGCCTGCCGAGCAGCCGTCTTCTGCAAGGTCGCTGCGGCCTTGCGAGCCCGCTGGTATCCCTTCGACTGCGGCCCACGCTTGCCGCTGTGTCGTCGGGCCATCTTCCGCTGCGCCTTGCCGAGCTCGGCGGCGCAGCGCTTTCGATGTCCCAGATACGGCAGGTCGAACTCCGTACTGGTGGTCGTGGCCGTGACGGACACACCCCAGTCGATGCCGATCCCACTGCCCTCATCGGCAGCGGGGGCAGCGACGACTTCGCGTCGCACCACGAACGACGCGTACCAGTGCCCGAGCGAATCTCGATGCACTCGCACAGAGGTCGGCTCGGCTGGGAGCTCGCGCGACCACACCACCGGAATCACGATGTCCTTCGCCAGACACAGTCGACCGCCACGGCAGGAAAATCCTCGGGAGCTGTATTCGAGCGACGGAAGCGTCTCCCGGCGCGTCTTGAACTTCGGGCGCCCGCGCCCCTTCACTGCAAACGAGTGCTTCAGAGATTGCGCATACGTGCGCAAGACCTGCTGCTGAGGAACCTGCGCACCCTCCCGCAGCCATGCATCATGGCTGCGGGCATCGGTCAGAAGTTTTCCGAGCTTGGCGAACGTCGGCTTGCGCCCGGCCTTCTGCTGCCGCACAGCCTCGTTCCACAGATACCGGCAACGATGCCACTCCGATTCGAGCGCGCGCACAGCCGTCGCGCCCGGCCGAAGCCGAAAGCTGAACCGCACGATTTCCTCCACAGCATTACCGTAGTCAGGAGCACCGACATGAACAGACGTCACACTCACCGCATCTGCCTGACGAGCTGCATCCAGATTCGAAGAGGTGGGGCAGAGACCCGTGAGTCCGAATGACCACCTACAGTCACGGAGTCGCAGGAACCGGGTACTCGTTCGACGGTCTCGTCGACCTCATGGCCAAGGCGACACCGCTCCGCAGCGGTGACGAACTCGCCGGATGCGCGGCATCCTCCGACGCCGAACGCGCCGCCGCGCAATGGGCGCTGGCCGACGTCCCGCTCGGCACTTTTCTGAACGAACTCGTCGTTCCCTACGAGGACGACGAGGTCACGCGGCTCATCATCGACTCGCACGACCGGATCGCGTTCGGCGAGATCTCCCATCTCACCATCGGCGGTCTGCGCGACTGGCTGCTGGACGTCGCGGCGCGGGACGGCGCGGCCGAGACGTTCCGCCGCGTCGCCCCGGGGCTCACCCCGGAGATGGTCGCGGCGGTCAGCAAGATCATGCGCAACCAGGACCTCATCGCGGTCGCGCGGGCCGTCACCGTCACCGCGGGATTCCGCACGACGCTCGGCGTACCGGGGCACCTCGGAACCCGGCTTCAGCCCAACCATCCCACCGACGATCCACGCGGTATCGCGGCCGCCACCCTCGACGGCCTGCTGCTCGGCTGCGGTGACGCCGTCATCGGGATCAACCCGGCCACCGATTCGCCGCACGCCACCGCGGAACTGCTCCACCTGCTCGACGACATCCGGCAGCGCTTCGACATTCCGGCGCAGTCGTGCGTGCTGTCGCACGTGACCACCACGATGGGCCTGATCGAGGAAGGCGTACCCGTCGACCTCGTGTTCCAGTCCATCGCCGGAACCCAGGGCGCCAATTCGAGTTTCGGCGTGGACATCTCACTGCTCCGCGAGGCCAACGCGGCCGGCCGGTCGCTGAAACGCGGCACCGTCGGCGACAACGTCATGTACCTCGAAACGGGTCAGGGCTCGGCGCTCAGCGCCGGCGCCCACCTCGGCACGGGTGGCCGGCCCGTCGACCAGCAGACCCTCGAGACCAGGGCGTACGCGGTGGCCCGTGATCTCGAGCCGCTGCTGATCAACACGGTGGTCGGGTTCATCGGTCCGGAGTACCTGTACGACGGCAAGCAGATCATCAGGGCCGGGCTCGAGGACCACTTCTGCGGAAAACTCCTGGGCCTGCCGATGGGTGTCGACGTCTGCTACACCAATCACGCCGAGGCCGACCAGGACGACATGGACACGCTGCTCACCCTGCTCGGTGTGGCAGGCGCGGCCTTCGTCATCGCGGTACCCGGCGCGGACGACGTCATGCTCGGGTACCAGAGTCTGTCGTTCCACGACGCACTGTACGCACGTCAGGTGCTCGGACTCAGGCCGGCACCGGAATTCGAGGACTGGATGCGCCGTCTCGGGATGGTCGACGACGCGGGGCGGGTCCTGCCGGTCGACGCGTCGGCGTCGCCGCTGCGGGCGCTGACGGTGGCACCATGAGCGATCCTGTGGTGCAAGACTTCTGGGCGGAACTACGGGCCACGACTCAGGCGCGTATCGGTCTCGGCCGCACCGGTGACGCCCTGCCCACGCAGCGCGTCCTCGAGTTCCGGTCCGCGCACGCCGCCGCACGTGACGCCGTCCACCAACCGCTCGACGCGGAGGCACTGGCCGAGCAGGTCGAGGCCGTGGGCCTGGGCAGGCCCGTGGTCGTCACGAGTCAGGCATCGGACCGCAGCGAGTACCTGCGCCGACCCGACCTGGGCCGCACACCGGCAGACCTGTCCGCGGTTCCCGCGGGAACCGCCGAGGTGGGATTCGTCCTCGCCGACGGGTTGTCGCCCCGGGCGCTCACCGATCACGGGGTGTCCCTGCTGTCCGCGCTGGTCGACGAATTCGGTGGGACGTACTCGCTGGCGCCGCCGGTGATCGCGACCCAGGCCCGGGTGGCCCTCGGAGATCACATCGCGCAGGCACTGGGCGTGCAGACACTCGTCCTGCTGATCGGGGAGCGGCCCGGACTGTCGGTGGCCGACAGTGTCGGCGTCTATCTCACGCACCTCCCGCGCCCCGGACGCACCGACGCGGACCGGAACTGCGTGTCCAACATCCACCCACCCGAGGGGCTCGGTTACGAACTCGCAGCCCGCGTCGTGGCGGGTCTCGTGTCCGGCGCCAGAAAACTGGGCCGGTCCGGAGTGGAGTTGAAGGACACCTCCCGCGCGGACGCGCTCGCAGCCCCCTCGGAGATCCTCGAACTGTAGTCGTGTTATCTAAAGGGCGGCAGGTCCGACCGGGCCCGCGGAGAACCGCCCTGGACGGGGTGTGACGAGGAGAGATCTATGGCCTTCGCTGGCAATGTGGACGAGTTGGCCCTGCTGCAGGCGGTCCGGTTGAAAGAGCAGGTCAGCGCGCCTGTTCTGGCCGAGCATCTCGGTGTGAGCGCCGCGTCGGCGCAGGCCGCCTACGACGCGCTGCTGACCCAGGGCAAGGCGCAGGAAGTCTCGGACGGCCGGATCGGGCTCACCGAGGCCGGACTGTCGGAGCTCGAGGATCAGCTCGACGCCGAGCGGGTGTCCATCGACGAGGACTCCATTGCGGAGGTGTACGAGAGCTTCGTGCCGTTCCACGAGGAGTTCGTCGGACTGATCGATTCGGCCGACGCCGATCAGCTGGCCGATCTGGACCGTCGTGCGTCGGTCGTGTTCGACGACCTGTCGGCGTTCGTGCCCCGGTTGTCCCGCTACCAGGACCTGTTCGCCGACGCTCTCGCGAAAGTGGCTGCGGGGGAGACGAAGTGGATCTCGGAACCCGTGATCGACTCGTACGCCACCGTGTGGATCGAGCTCCGTAAGGAACTGCTCGGCGCGTCCGGCACTGCCGAGTGACGTGACACGCGTCACCACCCCCCCTATTCGGGGGTGGTGACGCAGTGAGCCGGATCACTACTTTTCTCTCATCCGGGATACGCCCACCAGGGTGTTCCCCACGGACCACGGAGGAATCGAGTGACCACAGTCTCCAACTCGGGTGCGGGCGCCCCCCACGCCCCCACGCCGGTGCGCCAGGGCGGAACCAGCGTCCGCAAGGTGGCCATCGCCAGTGGCATCGGCACGACCATCGAGTTCTACGACTTCTTCATCTACGGCACCGCCGCAGCCCTGGTGTTCCCGACGGTGTTCTTTCCCGCCCTCGGCTCCACCGCCGGCACCGTCGCCTCCTTCGCGACCTTCGCCGTCGCGTTCATCGCCAGGCCCGTGGGTGCGATGCTTTTCGGCCACTACGGCGACCGGATCGGACGTAAAAAAACTCTGATCTCCACGCTCGTCCTGATGGGTGTCTCGACCTTCCTGATCGGCCTGCTGCCCGGTGCCGCGACGATCGGGGTCGCGGCCCCTATCCTGCTGGTGCTGCTGCGTTTCGGTCAGGGATTCGCCGTCGGCGGCGAGTGGGCAGGTGCCACGCTGCTGACGGCGGAATACGCACCTCCGGGTAAGCGGGGCCTCTACGCGATGTTCCCGCAACTCGGCCCCGCGGTGGCCTTCATCCTCTCCAGCGCCACGTTCCTCGTCACCGGCTCCCTGCTCGGTGACACCAACGAGGTCTTCCTCGAATACGGATGGCGGATTCCCTTCCTGTTCAGTGCCGTCCTGGTCGGAATCGGCCTCTACATGCGCCTGGCGATCGAGGAGACACCGGTGTTCCGCGCGGCCCAGCAGGCCGACCGTGCCGACGCGTCCCCGCGGACCCTCCCACTGATGGACGCCTGGCGGTACCAGACCAAGGAGATCCTCCTCTCGGCCGGCGCGCTCGCCACACTGTTCGCGTTCTTCTACATGGGCACAGCGTTTCTCACCAGCTACGGCACCAAGACCCTCGGGTTCAGCCGCCCGTTCGTGCTGACGGTCGGGATCGCCTCGGCAGTGGTCTTCGGATTCACGATCGTCGTCTCCGCTCTGTACTCGGACCGGATCGGGCGTCGACGGGTCATCATGATCTCCTGCGGACTGGCCGTCGTGTGGGCGCTCGCGCTGTTCCCGCTGCTCGACACGGGTTCACCCGTCGCGTTCACGATCGGCGTGATGGTCACGCTCGCCATCTTCGGAATCGCCTACGGCCCCTGCGGCGCTCTGCTTCCGGAAATGTTCCAGACGCGGTATCGGTACACCGGCGCGGGCCTCGGCTACAACCTCGCCGGCGTGCTCGGCGGCGCCGTGCCGCCGTTGATCGCCGCACCCCTGGCGTCCGCGTACGGCAGCGCCGCGATCGGCGTGATGCTCGCCGTCCTCGGCGTCTTCAGCCTGCTGTGCACGAAAGCCCTGGTGGAAACGAAGGACGACGCGCTCTGACGGGGCCGGCGAGGGGTGTCCGGACTTCGCACAGATACCGGCGCCCCTCGCCGTGCAGTATGCCCTGGATCACATCAACCAAGAGTAAGTTCGACCGCGGAAGGGCCTTCGGGTCTGCCCGTCCCGTAGGTGCCCGAACGGGCTCCTGGAGAGGAAGAGTGATGACAACCCCGCTTCCCAGCTACACCAACGGCGTGTGGGACGCCCCGATGCTCGGCGACACCATCGGAGACAACTTCGACCGGACCGTGGCAGCCCACGCCGATCGTGACGCCCTGGTCGACCGGCCCTCGGGGCGGCGGTGGACGTACGACGAACTGCGGCGGGACGTCGACGCCGTGGCGGTGGGGTTGTTGAAGCGGGGGATCGGGAAGGGCGACCGGGTGGGAATCTGGGCGCCGAACTGCCCGGAGTGGACGCTGATCCAGTTCGCGACGGCCAAGATCGGGGCGGTGCTGGTCAACATCAACCCCGCCTACCGGGCGCACGAGTTGAAGTACGTGCTCGATCAGGCCGGTATCCGTCTGCTGGTGTCGGCGCCCGAATTCAAGTCCTCCGACTATGCGGCCATGATCGAGGAGGTCCGGCCGCAGTGCCCCGACCTCGAGATGGTGGTGCTGCTCGGAAGTGCCGAGTGGAGCAGGCTGGCGTCGGACGGCATGGCTGCGCACGCCGCCGACCCGGCCCTGCTGCCCGCTGCGCAGGCAGCCCTGTCCTCGGACGACCCGATCAATATCCAATACACCTCGGGGACAACCGGGTTCCCGAAGGGTGCGACGCTCAGTCACCACAACATCCTGAACAACGGATTCTTCGTCGGCGAGTTGTGCCACTACACGGAGAACGACCGCGTCTGCATCCCGGTGCCGTTCTATCACTGCTTCGGCATGGTGATGGGCAACCTGGCGTGTACGAGTCACGGCGCGACCATGGTCATTCCGGGGCCGTCCTTCGACCCGAAAGCCACGCTGGAGGCCGTCGAGGCGGAGAAGTGCACGTCGCTGTACGGGGTGCCGACGATGTTCATCGCCGAACTCGCCGAACCGGACTTCGCGTCGTTCGACCTGTCGAGCCTGCGGACCGGGATCA
This sequence comes from Rhodococcus sp. NPDC127593, assembly GCF_042671975.1. Classification (NCBI taxonomy): domain Bacteria; kingdom Bacillati; phylum Actinomycetota; class Actinomycetes; order Mycobacteriales; family Nocardiaceae; genus Rhodococcus; species Rhodococcus sp. NPDC127593. The sequence goes on from NZ_JBHXWI010000033.1 coordinate 111,436, forward strand.
TGGCCGGATCGCCCTGCCCGGTGGAGGTGATGAAGCAGGTCATCGAACAGATGGGGATGGCCGAGGTCTCCATCTGTTACGGCATGACCGAGACGTCCCCGGTGTCGCTGCAGACCCGGTCGGACGACACGATCGATCAGCGTGTGTCGACGGTCGGTCGGGTCGGTCCGCATCTCGAGGTCAAGATCGTCGATCCGGCAACGGGATTGACGGTTCCGCGGGGCGCGCCGGGCGAACTCTGCACCAGGGGATACTCGGTGATGCTCGGGTACTGGAACAACCCGGAGAAGACCGCGGAGGCGATCGATGCCGGACGGTGGATGCACACGGGCGATATCGGTGTGATGGATTCCGACGGCTACGTCGCGATCACCGGGCGGATCAAGGACATGGTGATTCGCGGTGGCGAGAACGTCTATCCCCGCGAGATCGAGGAGTTCCTGTACACGCATCCGGACATCCTCGACGCCCAGGTCATCGGGGTGCCGGACGCGAAGTACGGTGAGGAACTGATGGTGTGGGTGCGGATGAAGGACGGTGCCGAACCCCTCGACGCGGCGAAGGTGCGCGAATTCTGCACCGGCAAGCTCGCCCACTACAAGATCCCGAAGTACGTGCACGTCGTCGACGAGTTCCCGATGACGGTGACGGGCAAGGTGCGCAAGGTCGAGATGCGGGAGCAGTCCCTCGACCTGATCGGGCGCACCTGACCCGGCTCGGCGGACGGTATCAGCCCAGCGCCCCGGCGATCGCGTCGAGACCGGCGGTCGCGCAGGCCTGATCGCGCATTCCGTCGGGGGCGCCGCCGACGCCGATACCCGCGATCGACCCGCCGGCCGACTTCACGCTCACCCCGCCGGCGAGGAACAGCGTGCCGGGAAGGTCGGCGACCGTCGCGCCGTCGCCCTTGGCCCGTTCGCTCAGATCGCTGGTGTTCGCACCGAACGCGGCAGCGGTGTACGCCTTCTGGCGGGCCGCCTCCACGGTGTGCTGAGCGGAATTGTCCCCGCGCAACATGGCCTGCACGTTGCCGGCGCGATCGACCACCGACACGGTGACGAACCCGAGCCCGTCGGCCTGGCACTTCGCGAGCGCCGCCTGCGCGGCGGCCTGCGCAGTGCCGATACCGAGATGGTTCTGGCTCACCACGCCGTCCGCACCGTCGATCGGGGCCGGCGCGGCGGCGGTCGCGACCGGAGTGGACGTCGGACTCGCCTCGTCGGACGCGGACGCGGATGTGCCGCACGCCGAGGTGGCGACGATCGCGGCGAATGGGACGGTGATCGCCAGAATGCGGGGCAGGCGGTGGAGGGTGCGCATCGGATGGCCTTTCGGGAAGTGACGAGCTGACGTGACCAGCCTGGCTCGGCGGCGGCGTTGAGCGCATCGGGCCGACGGTGCTCCCGAACTCATCCGTCCGGCCCCGGCAGATCATCCGAACGGTGGATCCGCGACCCACGGCAGATCCGTAGGATCAATCGACGTGACGACACCCGTGGACGGAGTGGACAGGCCGGACGGCGCGGGTCTGCGCGGCCCGCTCGCTACCGCCATCCATGTGTCGTTCTACGTCCTCCTCGCGACATCGACGGCGCGGTATCTGACCTACCACGGAGTGAGCGGACAGTTCGTCGTCGTGGTCGCGTTGATCGCCGCGCTCGCCGCGTTGTACACGTTCACCGCCGTGGTCGCACGGCGGGAAGGCGCGTGGGAACCGTGGGTGTGGCCGGTCCTGACGACGTGGGCGGTGCTCGTCTGGCTCGCGCCGAGTTTCGCCTGGTGCGCGTTTCCCATGTTCTTCCTGTGCACGAGGGCCTACCCGAGCCGCATCGCGTATCCGGTCGTCGGTGTTCTCGCCGTACTCACATCGCTGGCGTTCTTCACCTTCTCCGGGCGCACCGAGTGGGCTGTGCTGGTGGGACCGCTGTGCACCGGAGCACTGATCGTCATGGCGTACAGCCAGATCGAGCGGGACGGTCGGGAACGGGTGCGTCTGCTCCGCCAGGTGGCCGAGACCCGGTCCCGGCTCGCGGAAACCGAGCGGGAGGCGGGGGTGCTCGCCGAACGCGAACGACTGGCCCGCGAGATCCACGACACCGTGACGCAGGGACTGACCAGCAGCCTGCTCCGGCTCGAGGCGGCCGAGCAGATCTGGGCGCAGGCAGATCCGCGGACGGAGGCACGGGCGCGTGAGGACGTCCGAGTGGCGACCGGAACGTTGCGCGAGAACCTGGCGGAAACACGCAGCCTCGTGCACCATCTCGCGGCGCCCAACCTGGAATCCCAGCCGCTCGACGCGGCACTGCTCGCTGCCGCGCGCACCCACCACCCGCGGGCGGAGCTCCGGATCGTGGGTACTCCGATCGCGATTCCGGCGGAGGTGACGCACGCGCTACTCCGTATCACCCAGAGCGCGGTCTCCAACATCGCCCGGCACGCCCACGCCGAGACCGTGGGTGTCACGTTGACGTACCTCCCGGGCGCCGTCGCCCTCGACATCTTCGACGACGGCACCGGTTTCGAACCCGCGCCCACCGGAGCTCCCTCGGCGCGCGGCGGATACGGCCTGCGCGCGATGCGCAGTCGCGTCGAGCAACTGGGCGGCACGTTCACCGTCGAGAGTGCGCCGGGCGAGGGCACCGTGGTTGCCGCCCAGATACCGTGCGCGAGAGGAACCGCGGCATGACGATCGTGACGGTGCTGCTGGTCGACGATCACGTGGTCGTTCGCGCCGGATTGCGAGCGCTTCTCGATTCGCAGCCGGACATCGAGGTGATCGCCGAGGCGGGCACGGGGGAGGAGGCGGTGGCTGCGGTGACGAAGTTCGGTCCGCAGCTCGTGACGATGGATCTCGCCCTCGGAGCCGGCATCGACGGGGCGGAGGCCATTCGCCGCATCCGGCAGGTCGATCGGGACCTGCCGGTGCTGGTGTTCACGACCTACGACACGGATGCCGACGTGGTGCGCGCCATCGACGCCGGTGCCATCGGATACCTCCTGAAGGATTCGACACCCCAGGAGATCTTCACCGCTGTGCGCGGCGCGGCCGCCGGCCAGAGTGTGCTGTCGCCGCCCGTCGCGTCGCGACTACTGCAGCAGATGCAGCGCCCCGCGGAGGCCCTCACGCCGCGGGAGGCCGAACTGCTCACCCTGCTGGCCGAGGGCATGACCAACAAGGAGCTCGGCAAAGCCCTCTTCATCAGCGAGGCGACGGTCAAGACGCATCTCGTCCACATCTACGCGAAGCTCGGTGTCGACACCCGTGCCGCAGCGGTGTCCGTTGCCCTGCGACGGCAGGGTATTCGCTGAACCGGCGGGTTTCACGGCGGTACGCCGTGTGAACCTTTTGGCAACGATTTGCCGAAGCCCTGTCGAACGGCTGTCCAGGTGGTTATGTTCGAAATGAGCGGTGACCTTCCGCTCGCACCATGAATTGCGTGTTGAGAGGACAAGGGCCATGGTCGGCAACATCATCGGCACCATCATCTTCGGTGCGGTCATCGGCGTTCTGGCGCGTCTCGTGATTCCGGGAAAGCAAGCGATGGGGTGGGTCATCACCGTCGTCCTCGGCATCATCGGTGCGCTGATCGGGTACTGGGTGTGGGAGGGGCTCCTCGACAAGGGAGACACCGGCGGAATCGACTGGATCCGGTGGATCATCAGCATCGCCGTAGCAGCCGTGCTGACCCTCGGATACACCTCGATGACGAGCAAGAACAGGGTGTAGACGCCACATCGCACCGTCACGACAAGGGCCCCGTCCGGTCAGGGCGGGGCCTTTCTGCGGCTTCGCCGCCCGTGAGTACTTGTCAACCGCCCGCGGTTAATAAGTACTCACGGGCGCAGGCAGAGAATCGTCATGTCGCGCAGGACTTTCCGGGTGCGCGAGGGGGTCGTGGGATCGACGCTGTGCGGGGTCGAGTTGATGAGCCCGAACGTGGCGTGCGCCTTGGTGCGGGCATCCGTCTCGTCCAGTGACGTGTCCACCTGCAGAAGCACCTTCACCCAGATCTCCACGTACCGCCGCTGCGTCTGCCGGACCTCTCGGCGGGCCTCGGCGGGCAGGCTCTCCAGGTCCCGGTCCTGGATGCGAATGAGGTCGGGTTCGCCGAGCGCGAAGTCGAGATGGAAGTCGATCAGGCCCTCCAGAGCCGATTCCGGGGAGGCGGCCTCCGCGACGACGAGCGACCCGCCCTCGAGCAGTCGCGTGCTGATCCCGACGAGCAGTTCGACGAGGACGGCGTCCTTGTTGGGGAAGTGCCGGTACACGGCGGGGCCGCTGATTCCCGCCGCGGAACCGAGGTCCTCGAGGCGTACACCGAGGAAGCCCCGTTCGGCGATGAGGCGGGCGGCGGCGTCGAGCAGTTGGCGGCGACGATCCGCCTTCATCTGCTCCCGGCGCGTGATCGGCGCTTCGGCACCGTCGACGTCTGTGGTCATCGCCTTGCTCTTTCTCGGATGCGGTCTGGACAACTCAGTTAATCACAGTTATCTTAGTTTCAGTTATCGAGTATTAACTCACTCGACACGGGCGTCAAGACGAGAAGGCGGCAGGATGGCACTGAGCGGAACCACTGCACGGGAGGGCTACCGGGCAGAGCACACGAAATTGGTGGACGAGCTGAAGTCGAGGCTGGCCGTGGCCGCGCTCGGCGGCAGCGAGAAGTCGCGTGAGCGGCACGTCAGCCGAGGCAAGCTCCTGCCCCGCGATCGAGTGGACACTCT